>CASBQM010000836.1 GCA_949127645.1 Synechococcales cyanobacterium PMM_0036 | reverse complement strand
GGAGATGGAATATCATCCAAGTGGCTCAAAACAGGTGCTTTTCCAAGCCCTAGAGAGAGCTGGTCTTTACTGTATAAAAGATATAATTATAGGGGCTGACTGTGGAGTTGCTTATTTTGAAAGGCGCTAGTGGAAATAAACTGTACTGAGGATGAAAGTATTACACGTTTCTGGAGGTAATCTCTTTGGCGGAGTAGAAACCCTACTACTCACGCTGGCTCAACAGCGTTCTTTGTGTCCGCAGATGGAGCCCCATTTTGCTTTGTGCTTTGAGGGGAGACTGGCAACGGAACTTCGGGCGACGGGGGTTGGGGTTGAAATGTTGGGTAACGTGCGGGTGAGGCTGCCTTGGACGGTGTGGAAAGCTCGCCGTCAACTGAAGCAACTGTTGAAGCAAGAGGGCTTTGATGTGGTTATTTGTCACGCTTGCTGGCCCCATGCGATTTTTGCTCCTGTTGTCAGAGCCCACCGTTTGCCGTTGGTGTTTTGGTGCCACGACACGCCTAAAGGTCGCCATTGGGTAGAACTGTGGGCAAAGCAAACTCCGCCAGATTTAGCGATCGCTAACAGTAATTATACACTTGCTGATTTGCCCAATCTTTATGATAAAATAAATAGCGTTACTCTATATTGTCCTGTAGTCTATCCCAATATCTCCGATCGCGCCCATATTCGTAGTGCTGTTCGAGCAGAACTGAAAACACCGGATGATGCAGTAGTCATTATCCAGACTGCCCGTTTGGAGCGGTGGAAGGGGCAAACGCTGCTAGTGTCAGCTTTAGGGGAATTGCGAAATTTACCAGGGTGGGTTTGCTGGATAGCTGGAGGGAGTCAACGCCCTCACGAAGCTGAATATCTGCGGCAACTGCAATCTCTTGCTCAACAACTAGGCATTGCCGAGCGAGTGCAATTTCTGGGGCAACGGACTGATGTACCCCGCTTGTTGGCAGCAGCGGATATTCACTGCCAGCCTAATACTGGTCCAGAACCTTTTGGCATCGCTTTTGTGGAGGCTTTGTACGCAGGCTTACCGGTAGTTACGACAGCTATGGGAGGAGGGTTGGAAATTGTAGATGAATCCTGTGGGCGGCTGGTTGCGCCGAATGATGTTAAGGGGTTGAGTCAGGTTTTGCGTGAGCTGATTGCCGATCAAGCTGAGAGAGCAAATCTCGCTGCATTTGGACCAGCACGAGCTCAAGGACTCTGCGCTCCGGAAAAACAAATGAAAAAACTTGGCGCTCTGCTTTCTAAACTGGTAGGCTATGAGTGTGTAGACTAATTTTATACCTTAACAGTAAATTAAACAAAAAAAAATAGAGAAAATAAAAGTTTAATGGCTAAACTGGAAAATATCAAAGTTTTGTACGTTTATTCAGGTAATCTTTGGGGAGGTAAAGAAAAATTATTGTTGACGCTGGCGCAACAGCAAAGTTTATGTACCCAGATGCAGCCCCACTTTGCCTTGTGCTTTGAGGGAAGACTGGCAACCGAGCTCCGAGCGACCGGGCAACCTGTCCATATGTTGAGCGAAGTCAGAACTAGGTGGCCTTGGAAAGTATGGAAAAGTCGCCATCAACTCGAACAACTGTTGAAACAAGAAAAATTCGACGTTGTTATTTGTCAAGGCTGCTGGGCACAAGCAATTTTTGGGCCAGTTGTCAAGGATCTGAAATTGCCCTTGGTGTTTTGGTGTTCGGAAGTACCTAAAAGTCAGCACTGGTTAGAAGTGTGGGCAAGGCAAACTGTGCCGGATTTAGCGCTCGCCAACAGCCTGCATTCACTTGTTGCTATGCCCAACCTTTATCCTAACATACCCTGTGTTAGACTATATGTCCCTGTAGTCGCTCCACAGATACCCGATCGCGCCCAAATTCGTAGTGCTGTTCGCGCTAAACTAAAGACACCGGATGATGCCGTAGTCATCATCGAGTCAGCCCGTTTAGAGAAGTGGAAGGGGCAAAGTTTTTTGCTGTCTTCTTTGGGAGAATTGCGCGACCTATCAAACTGGGTATGCTGGATAGCTGGAGGGGCTCAACGCCCTTTTGAGGCTAATTACCTGCTAAAACTGCAATCCCTTGCCCAACAACAAGGTATTGCCGATCGAGTGCATTTTTTGGGGCAAAGGTCTGATGTGCCGCACCTATTGGCAGCAGCGGATATCCACTGCCAACCCAACACTGAGCCAGAACCTTTTGGCATTGCCTTTATAGAAGCCCTTTACGCAGGCTTGCCAGTTGTCACGACAGCTATAGGAGGAGGTTTGGAAATTATCGATGAATCCTGTGGGCGACTGGTTGAGCCTAATAATGGTAATGCTCTAAGCCAGGTTTTGCGATCGCTGATTGTTGCTCCCGATAAGAGAGCCTATCTAGGTGCTGGGGGACCAGCACGAGCTAAACAACTGTGCGATCCAGCCAAACAAATGGCTCGCCTTTACGAGCTTTTATCTATTTTAAAATCTTAATTGTATTGGAGTGCGGTATATGTCCGATAGCCAAAAAACAACAGGGCTGCTTGATGTTGAAAGCCGAGCCAGACAAAGCAAAGGTGCTAGTAATAAAGCTATCTATGAAATGGTAGTCAGAGCCATAGCCGAACGACATCGAGGTGGTGGGGTGCTGGTGGATGTTGGTTGTGGTACTGGTAAACTGTGGTCGTTTGTGGGCGATTATTGCGATCGCTACATTGGTGTGGATGCTGTACGCTACGACGGTTTTCCGACTGAGGCAGAATTTATCCATTACAATTTAGATGCTGGCAAAGTAACTTTGGCAGATGCATCTGCCGACGTAGTGGTGTCAGTCGAGACGATCGAACATTTAGAAAACCCCAGGGCGTTTATGCGAGAACTGGTGAGGTTAACTAAGCCTGGTGGCTTGACGATAGTAACCACGCCGAATCAACTCAGCCTGTTAAGTAAAATCACCTTGGTGCTAAAAAATCAGTTTAATGCCTTTCAGGAAGCGCCCGGTCTTTATCCAGCACACATTACGGCTCTATTAGAAATCGATTTGATTCGGATTGCTACAGAGTGTGGTCTGACCAATGTAAAAATTGATTATAGTAACCAGGGTCGCATCCCTTTTACGCCTTGGCACTGGTCTAAAAGTCTTGGGTTTCGGGGGCAGGCGTTTAGCGACAATATCTTGTGCGTAGGGTTGAAG
>CASBQM010000835.1 GCA_949127645.1 Synechococcales cyanobacterium PMM_0036 | reverse complement strand
GGCTCAACTTTCAAATGCCTATCGGAGTTTGCTTGATGGCAACTGACTTGAGCGAAGCCGATTTGCGAGGAGAAGACTTAAGCCTTGCTCATCTTCAAGGAGCGAATTTTGCCACGGCTGTGCGCTTAGTTAATCTTCGAGGGACAAGCCTCTGTGGTGCAGATCTAAGAGGAGCCGATCTGGGTGAAGCAAACTTGAGCGATGCTAACTTCAGCCATGCTCTGGTTGACCAAACTTTGTTTTACAACAATCAGGGTCTAAAAGGATGCCTGAGAAGTAGCAAACGCTTCACCCTCATCCCCCAACCCCTTCTCCCTAGGGAGAAGGGGAGCTAGTTTCCGGTTCCCTCTCCCCCAGGGATAGGGCTGGGGTGGGGGCGGTTCAGGTCACAATCTATACTTCTCAGACAGTCTCTAATCTTGACGCAAAAAAATCATCTCAGCTCACAGGGCGCAATTTTTCAAGACTGAAGTATCAGATCTGCAAGGTCGTCATTGCTAGCGTCTTTCCCAGCGATCGATTTCTCGCCGGACGCTCATCCCAATTCTCAGAGCCTCATTCAAGAGTTGTCCATACTCATTCGCCTGATTATTGATCTGCAAGTTTTGTAGGGTTGTCAAATGAGTTTCGATATGGGTAAACAACTCGTGCCGACGCGCCACAAACTGTCGATGTTTTCTGAGAATTCGTTCTGTCATGAGAGCAGAAATTAGGCTTTCACGGGTAGCGCTCAAAGCCGTGAAGATTTCCTCACGATCGACCAATTCCATTCGAGGTGTCGTTAAGGTCGATCGCTGTACCGAGCTAAGCTGATCAATAATATGTACTGCCTGAATAATCTCATTATGTTTATCAACTTCATCGAGCAAATGAGCCAACGATTTTAGCGGTTTGCCCTGAATTGTCATATAAAGATTCCAGCCAATAAAGAGGGCGATCGCTACCCCGAAATTCGCCCCCAAAAAGAGCAGAGTGCGATTACTATCCTCTGTTAAGAGATTCAGTCCTTGTGCAATCACCAACCCCATTGGCAAACAGAAAATTAAGATGATTCCGAATGCCAAAAGTTCAGTTAGTAAGAGAGAGCGCAAGCGTTTTGAATCCTTCAATACAGAAGGTCGATAAACTCGACCCATAAAGGTATCGCTAATCTCGAAACCTGTCAGATGTTCAAGTTCACTGGGCGTAATTCGCAGCGTTTCTAAATCGGGTTGCATGAGCGATCGCCAGCTTTCTGTATGCTTTAACAGAATTAAAGTGATGAAATATCCAGTGATGAAATATCCAGTGATGAAATTAACCCAGCTAATTGAATCCTAGCAGCGTCATGAGCGATCGCCAAACCTGAGCATAGAAATTGCCTTCGATCGTGCGGAAAAGCTGAAAGGGTTCGCCCGGTGCGCCAAAGAAAGGACGCAATGTCCAGCCGAGTTGACTACCCACCAGAGCATACAGAATGAGCCAGAATTTTAATAGGCGAAGTCGCGTTTTTTGTAGCCCATCTTCTTGAGGAGCGATCGGCTGAAATTCACTCGTCCCTAATTCTGATAAGCCATGTGCAGGTTTTGTAAGCGGCGCAAGATTAGATGCAAAATCATTAGGCGCTAGTTCTTTATGAGAGATTTCGGCAGAAGAGATTTCAGCAAAAGAAATCTCGTTAGAGGCAAGCTTCAAGTCAGGATTCCTGCTTCTAGAAATCGATCGCATTCCCTCATAAAATAGGCGGATGCCAATGAATCCTGTGAGGGCAAAAATACCTACGTTCAGCAGCAGGAAAAAATTGTAGTCATGGACTGAAATTAGGAAGAATAGCGTAATTGGCGCAAAGCTAAATAACAAAACACTAATGACTGAAACGGTGATTAAACTCAGAGCCGCATATTGACTAAAGCTGAGAACCGAACCAAACAAAATATCGAAAAAGAATAGAGCTGGCAAACAAATGCTGAGCGTAATGAGATACAAAGCAGGCAGCTTGACTGCCGATGCAATTACCTGGAGCCAGTTGCTAGATGCGCCAATAATGGCTCCATAAATGGCAAAAAAAGTAGAGCTGGCAATTAGCAGAGAAGTGATCTTACTCTCAACTCTAATCCCGCGACGAATTTCGTCTAGAAAGGTGGGGCGATCGCGCAGCAGCGTAATTAATACTGCAAAATGCTTCATCTTGGCTCCTTGTAACAGCAGTCATGTTTTAGGATTCCCTTAAACTGAGCAGGAGAATCACAGTGGACAATGAACCGAGGATTGAGGTCTCTATCAAGATGCGCCCGTTGAGAGAACTACAGATTAACTCGCGGCAATTTCGGATGAGCTATGCAGAAATGCTACAGAGGCGATCGGGTATTCTTGGCAACTGCTTCGCCATAATTCTCGAAATTGATTTACCGTAAAGATCGAAGGTCAGAAAGAATCGGAGGGCTAACTCATGGTGCAGACCGCTAGTGAGAACATTCGTGAGGATATCCACGATCGCATCACTCATTTGGTGCAGCAACAGCGATCGTTTTTTAATACCGGAAAGACTAAAGACGTTGAGTTTCGGCTGACGCAGCTCAATAAATTAAAGCAAGCCATTAAAGATCGCCAGGATGACGTGATAGCGGCGGTGAATGCTGACCTCAACAAGCCCGGTGTTGAAGCCTACATGACCGAAATTGGTGTCGTCAAAGAAATTGACTTTGCCATTAAGCATCTGCGGTCTTGGGCAAAGCCAAAGTCGGTTGCCTTACCGCTAGAGCAAATGCCTGCTCAGGCAAAAATCTACCCAGAGCCGCTGGGCGTAGCGCTGATTATTTCGCCGTGGAACTATCCGTTTCAGCTCATGATTGCGCCATTGGTGGGAGCGATCGCTGCCGGAAACTGCGCTTTACTGAAGCCCTCAGAGCTTTCCCCCGCGACCTCCAACGTGATTGCCACCCTGATCCAGAAGACTTTCGACCCTGCATACATTGCAGTTGTGGAAGGCGGCATTGAGGTTAGCCAAGCCGTTCTCAACGAAAAGTTTGACCACATCTTTTTTACAGGCGGGACAGCGATCGGCAAAATTGTCATGCAGGCTGCGGCTAAACATCTGACTCCGGTCACGTTAGAGCTAGGTGGCAAAAGCCCTTGCATTGTCGATGCAGATATTCATCTAGAACACGCCGCTAAACGCATCGTTTGGGGCAAGTTTATTAACGCCGGACAAACCTGCGTCGCGCCAGATTACTTGGTGGTCGATCGCCGCATTAAGTCGGCATTGCTGAAGGCGATCAAAGCCACCCTGCAAGAATTCTACGGAGACAATCCGGCGGCAAGCCCTGACTATGCGCGAATAATCAACGCTAAACAGTTCGATCGCCTCACGACTTTATTAACCGACAGCAGCTTAAGTAAGGGCAAAGTCGCAATTGGCGGAGAAACGATCGCCGCCGAAAAATACATTGCCCCTACCGTCATTGACTCGGTAGACTGGGACGATCGCATCATGCAAGACGAGATTTTCGGTCCGATCCTACCTGTATTGGAATACGAGACTTTAGAGGAAGCGATCGCTCAAATTAACGATCGCCCTAAACCTTTAGCACTTTACATCTTCTCCAAAAGTTCGCAAGTTCAACAGCAGATCTTGCAGCAAACCTCATCAGGCGGAGTATGTATCAACGATACAATCATGCAG
>CASBQM010000834.1 GCA_949127645.1 Synechococcales cyanobacterium PMM_0036 | reverse complement strand
GTGAAGATACCAGAACGGCTCCGGCAGCGCAATCTTTAGCGATTTTTGCCAGCTCATGATAAGTCTGCCGAACGGTGAGATCGACTACCGATTCTAGCGCCGTGTTCAATAGCTCCATGGTTAGCACTGCGCCAATGGTCAGACCAATAATGGCAACCTCAACGCGAGTCACCTGTAAGTAGATGCCAAGAGCGATCGCCAGACTGCCCACCGTGACATGAATGCGGAAATTTCTCTGCGTTAGAAACGTATAGCTCAGACCCGCCCAAGCATACTTAAAACTGACAAACAAATTGGAGGCAACCCGCCAAGAGAGCGCCCTGTTGGAATTCTCAACGGGGGCAGGACGCAGCGGAGTCTCTGTCGGGACTTCTGGAGTCATAGTCATAAGCAACTTAAACAGGTGCGAGGTGGGGTTTGAATCAATCAACAGTGAAGAACCGTATAACCACAGGCTATTATTGCAACTTTCTTAAGAACTTTAATTGGGCGATCGCTAAGTAAATTAATGTTAAATTTCACAGATTTTACCAGACTCTATTTATGCTCGTCTTTATGTCTCAAAGGCACGTCTTATGGATGCGCTTCATGGTAATAACTTTGCAGTCTCTCTGTCTGTAGCCCTACGAGCAGTAATAAGCTCTCTTGCTGCTTTAGCATCAGCATCAAGCTTTCCTCGTCAGGGTGATCCCATCCCAGTAAGTGCAGCAAGGCATGAGCGCCCAGCCATGCCAACTCCTGCCGCAGAGAGTGCGGCTGAGCCTGAATTTGGGCAGTTTCGACCGAGATGACAATATCGCCTAGGTAGAGCGGCTGTTCAGCCATTTCCTCAATCTGAGGACAGTCTGTTTCTAGCGTCGCAAATGCCAACACGTCAGTCGGCTGGTCTTTGTGGCGATACTGAGCGTTGAGCGCCTGAATTTCAGCATCATGAGTCAGACGCAAACTCAGCTCATACTGGTGATGCTCTGCAAACTGGTGATGCTCTGCAAAGCTGGGATGCTCATCAAGAGCAGGATTCTGCGAGAAACCCGGTGCTAAAGCCTCTAGCCACCGCTGAAACCAGGTTTGCCATTCTGCCTCCGACACCGGAGCATCCAGTCTTGCCGACTCAAAAAAACAGTCCTGTACAGCCACTTCGACTTGCACAGGTAAGGGTTTCAGCATTCACGGCTCCTCTAGCGAGTCAGGTAAGCAAGACCCACCAGCACTCCCAGTAGAGCGATCGTGCTGAGGGCAAAGTGATAAAGCGATGTGCCCCGCTTGCGTACCATGTTGCGCATAGCCAACTTGACGTAGCTAGGTGGAGCGGTCACTTTGGGGACATCTGCGAGAACATCTGCACTAGATGGTTCAGAAATTGGCTCAGAAGCAGGATCAGAAGTAGTTTGGGGCTGACTCATAGAGCGATCGCTCTCAATCGATATAAAATTCTATTTCGACTGTAGCACTCAGTAACAGAGAAGGTTTGAGATATAGCCATCTTTTATCGATTGGCATTCATCAAAAACTGCGATCGAACTTGCCAGCGCTGACCGTCATGGAGGAGTAGAGCAAAGCGATCGCTCACCCACTCAAATTCTACTTGTCGAAGCTGCAACTCAGACCAAGCTTGCTGAAAAGTTGCCGGAGTCAAGTGGCGGGAAGCAACGGTCATATGGGGCGAAAAAGGGCGACGCTGGGCGATCGGATCAACAATGCTGTGAGCTTCAAGGTGCGTTATGAGGCGAGCTTGTAGAGCCAGCAGTTCGGGAGTTTTGAGAACGTTGATATACAAGACACGCGGCGCAAAGTTGCCAAAGCCTCTGAGTAGGATCGGTACAGCAAACTGACCTTGAGTAAACTGGTCGAGGCAGGTTTCTAGCCGCGAGAGCTGCGCCATCTGCCAGAGAAAAGGCGCTTGTAAGGTAATGTGCGGCGGCGAGGGGGATGTGCGGGTTTGGTAGCGATCGCTCAGCTCTTGAATCACACTGTTAGCGTAATCCTGAACCTCAACAGGCGGAATCAACGCAATGAAAAAACGTGCCTCGTCTGGAGAAGCGGCTAAGGTCATAATATTGAAGTGACAACACTGAAGTCATAACAAAGGAGTCTAGCCCTGTTTAGATCGCTTGCTTAAACTATGGATAAAGTAAACATCAATAGAGTCATAAAGCCATAGTCGAAGATTTGGGGCACTATATATGGGGCTTCATTCTTTGCTTCTCTCAATCTCATCCCTACAGACTACCTCCTTCCTGCCAAACCGTAACTCCAACTCTCTCGCCTGACTCATGGTCGTGACCTATGAAATTCCGCATTTTCCCACTTTTGGCTCTGTCACTTTGCCTTGCAGCACCCGCAAAGGCTGAAAACCCACAGCACACTCAACAGTTAATGAGTACCAGGCGTTGCGAAAGCTGTGATTTGAGCAGCGCGGGGTTAACCTATGCCAATCTATCAGGTGCAGACTTGAGTAAAGCCAACCTAAGTCAGGCAAATCTCAGCCGGATTAACTTGAGTGGCGCAAACCTACGGGGAGCAAATTTATCGGGGGCGGTTTTGTTTAGCGCCAACTTGAGCGGGGCAGACCTGAGCGGGGCAGACCTGAGCGGGGCAGACCTGAGAGGCGCAACCGTGACAGGCGTAACTTGGGCGGGCACCAATTTGACTTCAGCCAATCTGATGGGAGCCGTGGGCTTGCCCACAGAAATCGCCACACCCGATCGCCTCTATGCCTGGGGATTGGCAGAAGCAGAGCGCGGCAACTTCCAGGATGCCATCAATAACTACAACCAGGCGCTCACTCAGCAGCCTAACTTTGCCCATGCTATTCTCGCCAGAGGCGTGGCACGGTTTCGGCTGGGCGATCGCCCTGGCGCAATGGCAGATGCTCAGGCGGCTAAAGAAATATACACCGCACAGGGCAATAGTCAAGGGCTACAAGTTTCCACTCAGTTCACCGAAGGAATGGTGGCAATGCAAGAAGCGGAAGATAAGCAGAAGCGCCGCGAACGGGGCGGCGGCGGCGGCAATTTCCTCGGCTTCTTGGGATCGATCGCCAGTCTATTACTGCAATTTGTCACGCCGGGACTGAGAATTCCCTAACAAGCCTAGAATTTTTCTACGCGATCGCCAGAAAACGCTCAGGAGTAAAGCTGCCGTGCAGTCCATAGGGCACATGGTGCTTGAGGGACAGCTTTGCCAGGGGTTCGCGGATATCGCGGGCATCATGGATGATGAGTTGCGATCGCTCCAATTCGCCGTTAAAGATCAGCGTCAGCAGCCAGCCATCATCTTCAGCTTGTCCGTTGGGGCGCGGCACAAAGATCGGTTCACCTGCAAAGCCGTGAGGGGCAGCGCTCCAGATTTGGCGATCGCCTGTACTTACGTCAATTTTCAGCACGGCTTGCAGAGGCGCATTTCCTGTTGCCGCGTCCGCTGCGCCCATGTAGACATAGCGGTAGGGACGACCAACGCGATCGGGATGCACCACCGGAAACTCACAGCAGCGGCTTTCAATTAACTCTCGCTCAACGGTTTGGGTATTCAGATCAAACCGGAAGCGCCAAAGCTGACCGGGAGCTAGAGCCGAAAACTTGACTTGTCGATAGTCCTGAGCCGGATCGATCGTTGGAAAATCGGCATAGCAAATAGAGTCAACATATAGCCCCTCTTGCTCAAAAGCATTGGCATGATGAAACACAAACCCGGCATCCACAGGAATAATCCGCACGGGTTCTGAGCCATGTCTGGGAATAATGATCACTTGAGTAGGTTTGTTGGGCTGAATCTTGAGGCACTGACCCGCGCCTTTCATTCCCATTAAGAAGGGCAGCGGATTAAAGCTCATGGGAGCCTGGAAGAAAATGCAGTAGTTTGGCGTAATTGCGAAGTCATGCATGAAGGCAAACCCAGGCACAGAATGGGTCTGCTGCTGTACCAGCTTGCCAGAGGGATTAAATTCATAGAGGCTAATGGTAGTCGAAAGCCCTGGCTTAACGGCAAAATTGACTAATCGGAGTTCGCCACCGCAATCTGGATCAATGCGGGGATGTGCTGCAAACGCCGAGCCTGTCTGCAACACGCCGTCTAGATATTCTAGACCGATCGTCTCTAGAGTCGCCGGATCAAGTCGATGGGGTTCAGCCGCTTCCCACAGCGCCAGTAGCTTATCGCCCCAGTAAAGAATGTTCGTATTTGCAATATTTTTCAGCTTTAGGTCAAAGGCATTTGCTAGCCAGCCGCCCGATTTTTGCGTCCCAAATACGCCACGATAGAGAATCTTACCTGCTTTCTCTTCTTCAATAAATGCCTGAGTCCGCACAAAGCGATTGCGGAAATGCACGCGCCCTTCTCCAAAGGTAAAAGCACAAACCATGC
Source organism: Synechococcales cyanobacterium PMM_0036 (assembly GCA_949127645.1). Taxonomy (GTDB): domain Bacteria; phylum Cyanobacteriota; class Cyanobacteriia; order Elainellales; family Elainellaceae; genus Drouetiella. Next base: position 1,127 of record CASBQM010000834.1, on the reverse strand, counting down.
CGTCTCCATCAAATGGATGATGAAACTGCTGACCGTTGATATCTAGCAGCCCAGGTCCATTGCGAAACAGCGTACCGCTTAACTCAGGCGGAACCTGACCCTCAATTTCATCGATCCAATAGTCGCGTTCTTCAAGAAGCGATCGATATCCCTTTTGCCACTCTTGCAGGTCATAGGAGGCGGGAGAAAAGTCTTGCTCAAGCTGAATCTGCATAGGTGCCCTGTGATACGAGTTTGTGCTTTAAAAAAATGCTGCTACTTACCAATCTCTGTCGCTAACTCTGGATCGGGAAGAACGATCGCTTCCTCTAGCGGCAGAACCTCTAGCGGTAAAACCATAGAGCGTGGTTCGCTCTGATCCTGCGCAGGCAGCCATCCCAGGAGCGGCAACGGCAGCAACGTCGTCAGATTAGTGATTACGACCAAGAGCCACAGCTTGTCAAAATTGGATTCATTGATGCCCAACCCATGCATCAGCCAAGCCCCTAACTCATAGGAAAGGAATCCCGCCAGGTTATAGATAGACATCAGTAGGGCAAACAGCGTCGCCTCAACGCCAGGAGGGCAAAGCCGCGCCGCCAAAATCAAGACGGGCATAAAGGCGATCTGCCCCATCACCGTCAGCACCAGGCTATCTCCCAGGCTAAACCAGTGGTCATCAATGCCGATCGCCCGATTAGCATGAGTCACCAGCAGCAGCGTCGTCATGCCTAGCGCCGCAGAAATCACCGTACTCCAGCCAAACATCACCCGCATAGGGACGCTCTTGAGGAAGCGCTGAAACACCCAGATGCCCAGCAGCGCCGCCAAGCTCGTCACTAGCCGCACGCGTCCCAAGAACTCAGGCTGAAATCCCAGCTCGTTAGTCGTGAAGAAAAAGAACGCTGAATCTGCGGTCGGAGTGGCTTGCCAGAGAAACACAAACGCTGTCGGCATCCAAATTGATTTTTGGGTAATGGCTCCCTTGAGCTGCTTCACCTGATCCCAAATCACCAGCCAATTACTAGCTTCCGTCACGCGAGACTCAGCAATCAGCCATGCCACACCAGAGACGATGAGCGGAAAGGCTGCCGTCACGCTAAACACCGTACGGTTGCTGAAATGCTCAAGCAAAAAACCGCTGAAGT
>CASBQM010000833.1 GCA_949127645.1 Synechococcales cyanobacterium PMM_0036 | reverse complement strand
GGTTCAATGCTTTCGTCCTGATCTGGTGGTGCTCGATGTTGTGTTGCCAGACATCAGCGGATTTCAAGTCTGTCAAGAAGTTCGGGCATTAGGGTATTTTGTGCCCATTTTGATATTGACGGCGCGGGCAGAAGAGAGCGATCGCGTACAAGGGTTGGCAATTGGAGCGGATGATTACTTAACCAAACCTTTTAGTGCGAAAGAATTAGTAGCGCGGGTCAATGCCCTCCTCCGACGCGCCTATAGTGCAGGCTACAAAGACGTGAGGCAAACTCAGGGGATTGCGATCGACCCTAACCAACGTCACGCCTTTCTCAACAATAGCTTGCTGGACTTGCGCGGCAAAGAATTTGACCTACTGGCACAACTCGCCGATCGTCCAGGACGGGCTTACACTCGTGAACAGCTATTAGAGCATGTCTGGGGACTTGATTTTGCAGGCGACACCCGAGTGGTTGACGTTTATATTCGCAAACTGCGGGAAAAAATTGAATTAGATCCCTCTCGCCCAGAGTACATTCAAACCGTTTGGGGCGTTGGCTATCGCTTTCGAGGCAATGAAGCATGAGATTAAGAAGCGTCTCAACCCGACTGACCCTAACGCTATTGCTCGTTACGCTGGGAAGTCTGACTGGGCTATGGCTGACCTTAGGAGCGGCTCTAGAAACGTTTTTTATTAGAGAAGCGCAGACCACATTGCGCCAACAAGCGGATGCACTGGCAACGCAAATTCCCACCCATTGGAGCAGTGCGATCGCGGTTCGCCAACTGACCGATCTGACTAGCCAACAGGCAAGGGTTCATGTCAAGATTTTCAACAAATCTGCAACAACACGGCTGATGAGTCAAGGGGTAGAAGACGCTGAATTAGTTGAACTCCCCCTAGATTTAATTCCCAAAACTTTAGCCGGAGAACCACAAGCTGGAAATTTTTTGATTCCGACGGCTGTCAACTATCGCTGGTGGCTCTATAGCACTGCCCCCATTCGTCAACTAGAGACGGGGCAAACCGTCGGAGCGGTTTATGTTGCTATGCCGCTGCGTCGCCCTAAACGTTTTGCTCAACAGGTACAGGGATTGGTCATGGGAATGGCGATCGCGGCTACCACGCTCGCCACCGCCACCGGATTGTTACTCTCTCGCACGTTAACTCAACCGCTGAAAGTATTGAACCGACAGGCACAACGCCTTGAAGCAGGAGATTATGAGGCTCGCTCTGCCCTCAAGGGAAAGGATGAACTGGCGCAGTTGAGCCATTTGCTGGATCAAATGGCGGCTAAACTGATGGAAACTCTGTCTGCACTTCAGGCACAGGAAACTGCTCGGCGCGAGCTAGTTGCCAATGTCTCCCATGATTTGCGCACCCCCTTAGCGGCTCTGCGAGTTGAGTTAGAAGCCATTTTGGATGGGGTCGTGACGGGAGAAAAAGCGCAGCTTTACTTACAGCGTGCCTGCCGGGAAACAGACTATCTGGCTCGTCTAGTAGGACAATTGTTGCTGCTAGCCAAAGCCGATGCCGGACAGCTTCGGGTCTACCCCCAAGCTGTTTCCGCCGTGGCGATCGCCCAGGAATGTCTCTATCGGATGCAACCTTCCGCTACTCAAGCCGGGTTGAAGCTAGAACTCTGTGATACTTCTACGAAAACACCCGTTTGGGTTGACCCAGAATTAACCGGACAGGTTGTTTTAAATCTACTCGACAACGCGATTAAATATGCGCCGGAAAGCAAAGTTATTTGTCTCAAGGTGCTGCCTGCCGTTGAAACTAATCAACAGAAGTATGTCCCTCTGCAAATCCAAGATCAGGGCAAAGGTATTGAAGCCATCGTACTACAACGCTTGACTGAACGTTTCTACCGAGGTGACAGTGCCCGCCCCAGAGGTGGGATGGGATTGGGACTAGCGATCGCTCAACAGATCTGTCAATTTCAAGGGGGCGGGATGCGAATAGAGAGTCAGTTGGGGCAAGGAACTGTTGTCACTCTTCTTCTACCCGTTGCTACTTGAGATCATGAGATCCCCGACTTCTCCAAGAAGTCGGGGATCATGACTTAGAGCTGTTAGATCAGGCTGAAATCACTAGCCGTGAAATTATTTAAGTTTGCGATGCCAGTCTCTCCCGCTTGATTGGTTAGATTTGCCAGAATACTGATGTTGCCACCATTTGCCAGGTCTTGCGAGTACACCAAACGACTGATTCCCAATGTTGTATTGAAGTAAACGAATACGCCTTCTTTAGCGGTGATAGCAGGGTTAGTTGCGATCGCCCGAGCCGCTGTTGCTGCATTGACAAAGGGATCAAGTTGTACAATAAAGTTGCCATCTGCTGCAATTTGAGTAGTCACTCCCTTCTGGAATGTAAGATTACCAATGTTCAGATCTTTGGCATTGAGAACGAATTGATCCTGCCCGATTGTGTAATCAGTAATAATATCGGGTTGATTCACAAATTGAATGCCAGTTGTACCCGCAAGGACTGGAGTAGCACCTGCAAAAACATCACCTGTAAAGGCAAATGCGTCTGCACCACTGCCGCCCGTTAGCGTATCCATTCCTCCTGCACCACCAATCAGCATATCCCTGCCATCGCCTCCTAAGAGGATATCAGTACCCAATCCTCCATCTAGGAAATCTCTCCCCTGTCCCCCCTGAAGTTGGTCGTTGCCTTCTTCACCCAACAGAAAGTCGTTGCCTTGACCACCAAACAATTGGTCGTTGTTTTGACCCCCAAGAATGACATCGTTGCCTTGACCGCCAGAGAGGCGATCATCCCCAGATAGCCCTAAAATT
>CASBQM010000832.1 GCA_949127645.1 Synechococcales cyanobacterium PMM_0036 | reverse complement strand
GTCTGGCAGAGCCGTGAGCAAAGCTTGGTATGGGTGCGCGATCGGCTCACAGGCATCAAAACTTTTGCCGTAGACGGTTCGCAAATCTATCCCGGCAAAGACCTATCGATTCCAGTGGCTCTGGTGCAAATTGGCTGGTTTGAGAATCCGCATCTGCCCACGGGTGGCTACGAAAAAGACGTGGCGCTGGATATCATGACCCCCAGCGACCTCAAGGCGGGCAACAGCGGGCAACCCGTCGATCGCAAGGTGAATATGCGGCGCTTTCAGATGGAGACTGAGCGGCTGATTGATTATATGGCAACCCATGAGCGAGATCAGGACTGTCTGGTGTTTCTAGATGGCTCCCTCGTTGCCACTTTTGCCGAAGCCTTTGAGCTAGAGAGCCGCCAGTTTTATGTCGCCTGTTTGCTAGAGCTACTGCGTGCCAGCCAGCACTATCGCGTGCCATTGGTTGCCTACATCGACACCTCCTATGCCCAAGACCTGAAGGTAATGCTGCAAAAGCTGTTTCATCTGCCCAACGCGCCTTCGGTACATGACGCGCAGTTGCTTAACACCTTCATGGAGTGGGGCGATCGCACGCCTCTATTTTTGTGTGAGCGATCGGGCATTTTGGAAGACTACAAAGATCAGCGTCAGCAAATTGCTTTTACTTACCTAAAGGCTACCCGAGAGAACTACCCGGCTCGGATAGAAATGCCGCTGTGGATGTATGAAGAAGGTTTAGTCGATCGCGTTATGGACTGGGTGCGCGGCGAGGTAATTATCGGCAGCGGCTATCCTTACGTGATTGAAACGGCGGATCAGACTGCCGTCTTGCAAGCCGAAGATCGTCAGGCTTTCTTCCGAATTTTACAGGCTTGGGCAGAGCAGGAAGATCTGAACCTGCGCTTTTCTCGCAAGATGGTGAGTAAGGTAAGGCGGCGGTGAACGAATTTTAGATTTTGGATTCAATCTAAAATCCAAAATCTAAAATCGCCAGTGTTGACCCCAACTCACGCGATCGAGATATAAGTGATAGGATGCTTGCGTAGTACGTAAGGTGCCCTAACTATGACTTACACTCCAGAAGAGTCTGCTGTTGTTTTGAAAGCAGTAACTTTGAGCGGTATGGCGATCGCCATGTCGGATCTCGGCATTATTTCTACGGCGATCGAAGCGACGGCTTTGGCGAAAGAAGTAGCGGGAGCTGCTAAGAAGTATCCCAACAACTCGATCATTCAAAACGTGTTTTCTGACGAATCTTTGAAGAAGCTGCACCTGGATACCCCTAAAGACATCACGCCAGAGAATGCGGTTGATCAGGCGATCGTGGCAGTTCATGCCGCCGTTGCCGCCCTCACCCCTACGGCGACTCCCGAAGAACTGGCTGAATATAAGCAGTTTATCTATGCCGCCGCCGATCATGTCGCTAATGCGGCGGGTAGCGGCTTGTTTGGGTCGGGTTCTCCTAAGGTGAGCGAGAAGGAAATGGTGGCTCTGGCTAAGCTGAAGGCAGCTTTGGCGATCTAGATTTTCCCTAAAGCCTTGCGTGAAGATCCTGAGATGGGATCTTTGCGCGAGGCTTTCACGGTTTTCTGGATTTACCTACCTTTACCTTCTGTGCAGATACGTTAAAAGAGCCTCAAAATCTGCAACTGTGCAGCCGTCGCATCAATCTGGTTTTGCGTTTGCAGTTGCTGTTGATAGGTGGTTTCTAAATCCTCGTGAGATTCCAAACGCCGATTGCGTTCCTCAATTTGATTTCAAGCCAACACATCAATCTATCGCTGCATATTGGCTCCAGACATAGCCAAAATTTCTAAAGGTTGCTCCTTAAACCTGCCATAAATCCTTAGCTTATATCGTTCGCGTCTAACTCACATTTGTGGACAGGCAGGCGATAATGCACAAACTTGGACAGGTAAATTGTTAGATCAAAATATCTTGAGAACCATAAAGCCTAATAAGGCTATCAGCACAGCGTCTCAGGCAAATATTTTATCCATAACTGAACTACGCGGCATTTTCAGGGAACTACTCAACTCCAACGGCACCTTCAGATCCTCCTGAAGTAGTTGAAATAGATCCTCGCTATCAAGAAGATATGGATGCTGGATATGCTCTAACCCAAGAAAGAGATTATCAGTCAGCTCTTGGAAAGTTTCAAGAGGCGCTTAGTCTTCAGCCAGGTGATGGTTACGCTAGCACAGCGATTGAGAATATAAAACGCTACATTGCCCGCTAGAAACTTCCTTCAGCAACGCCTTAGGGAATCCCTTGGCCAAAGAAATTTTGGCAGCCTTAATCCACAAACCCTAGTTGATATGGAGAAATTTGTAGAAGTTGATCACTATTGCTTTCACTATTGTGTCACAGGGCGATCGACTCATCCGCCCATTCTCTTTTTACATGGCTTTCTTGGAGATCTGCGTGAATTCGATCGAGTCACTGATCATTTCTCCGACCAGTTTTACTGCATAGCCGTTGATCTGCCGGGGCATGGCAAAACGCAGGTAAAAAGCGATCGATACTACACCATGGCAGCTACAGCTAAGGGATTAATTCAACTTCTAAAAACACTCAGAGTTGAGCAGTGCTTTATAATTGGCTACTCCATGGGCGGAAGACTTGCCCTATACCTAACGCTGAACTTCCCAAAATACTTCTTAAAAACCATACTGGAATCTTCCTCGCCGGGACTCAGAACCGAAAAGGAACGAACCCAACGAATGCAGCGCGATCGTGACTTAGCCCACAAGCTAGAAACAGAAGATTTTTCAGACTTCTTAGCGCAATGGTATAGCCAGCCACTATTTGCCACTCTTCAGCAGCATCCAGATTTCGAGCAGATGCTTGAACATCGGCTGCAAAACAATCCCCTCAATTTAGCCAAATCACTGTGCTACTTAAGCACAGGTTGCCAGCCTCCACTCTGGGAAAACTTGAATCACAACACCATTCCCATGCTGCTATTAGCGGGTGAGCTAGACGAGAAATTCATCAAAATTAATGCTGAAATAGCAGAGCGATCGCCATTCACTGAGTGTAGAAGAGTCGATCGCTGCGGTCACAACATCCACCTCGAAAACACAGCCCTATTTGTCCATCACATCAAACAATTTTTTGCCCAATAATTACCCAGATCTGCCCACCGATGCAACGCGACCT
>CASBQM010000831.1 GCA_949127645.1 Synechococcales cyanobacterium PMM_0036 | reverse complement strand
CGGATCGCCATCATGGAGGAACTGGCTAACATATTCTGCTACTCGTTGCGTGCGTTGATCAAAGACAATGTTGCGATCGTAATCCCGCAGGTTATAGTCCCGTGCCTCAATCAGTTGATCCTTGTCATCGTACTCCCCTGCTTTTGGCGTCCAACCTTCCAGGTCTTTGTCCAGGTCAACCTGAATCCGTCGAAATGGAGCCAAAAATCCATCTTCAATTCCCTGTTTGAGCGAATATTTGAAAATTGGCTCACCAAAGTAATCAATGTTCGAGACATACTTGGTTTCTTTGGGCGTAGCGGTCAGACCTACCTGGATCGCATCAGAAAAGTAATCGAGCACCTGCCGCCAATTAGAATCATCGGCTGCACTGCCTCGGTGACACTCATCAATTACCACCAGGTCAAAGAAATCGCGGTCGAACTTTTCGTAAAGGTTGTCGCGTTCCTCATTGCCGATAATTGCCTGATACAGCCCCAGATAAATCTCGTAAGAGGTATTGATCCGCCCAGTCTCATCCACCAATCTGCGATCGAGTTTGCTCATCACCTCACCAAAGGGACGGAAGTCATTGACGATCGTTTGGTCTACTAAAGAATTGCGATCGGCAAGAAATAAAACCCGTCTTGCTACCTTCGTCTTCCACAATCGCCAAATGATGTTGAAGACCGTGTAAGTTTTGCCTGCGCCCGTCGCCATCACCAACAAACACCGCTTCTGCCCACGAGCGATCGCCTCAACGGTGCGATTGACCGCAAGCTGCTGATAATACCGAGATTCCTTCCCGCCAATCTCAATGAAATAGGAAGAAGTCAGCAAGTCTTCGTTGGCATTTTGCAGGTCTTGCCACTGTTTATACTGCTCCCACAGCTCATCCGGCGATGGAAAGGCATCTAAACTAATCTGCCGCTCAACCTGGCTATAGGTGCCACTTCTATCATGAAATACAAAGGCATCCCCGTTAGAAGAAAAGACAAACGGAATTTGCAGAGCCTTTGCGTAGCCCAAAGCCTGCTGGATTCCATCCCCAACGCTGTGGTTATTGTCCTTAGCTTCAATAACCGCGATCGGCTGGTTCGGTTGATAGAACAGCAAATAATCTGCAAACTTCCTTTTTCCCCGACCTGTCATCTGACCCCGAACAATCATTTGCCCATCTGTGAAGTAATACTCTCGACGAACCTGGCTCTTTTTCCAGCCTGCGCCATAGATGGCAGGCGTGATGTAGCGATCGCAGATATCGGCTTCACTAAGGTCTTTCTTGCTCATTCGCTATAACTAGCAGTTGGGGGCTACTCATAAACTATTCCCTTAAACGCATCTGCGTTGTTCAAATATTCAAGAATTCACTGTTTTGATAGAGAACATGAAGGGTTATTGAGTTGAGATACCTTTGCTTTAATGCTGGGAAACATTACATTTTCATCTGAAGGCTTCTAGATATTGTTGTTGCTTATAGATATCTAAAAGGATGTCTGAGAAGTAGCAAACGCTTTACCCTCATCCCCCAACCCCTTTTCCCTAGGGAGAAGGGGAGCCAGTTTCCGGTTCCCTCTCCCCCAGGGAGAGGGCTAGGGTGAGGGCGGTTCAGGTCACAATCTATACTTCTCAGACATTCTCTAAACTATTTATTTGTTTCTTAGATTAAGCAAACTCAATGCGCATTGAATTTGTGAATTCAGCAGACTTGCAGTTTCTCAATTCGCTTCTGCCAATGGCGCAAATGGCATAGCCAGTCAACGGTAGGCTAAGCGTCATCAACGAGTTGGCGATCGGTAGGCAGACTTATTCTGAGTCAATGTGCTAAAGCTATGTTAACGGCGCGTCCCGAAACGTAACTCCGAACAGCTTTTCCAAAATCTCTAGCGGATTTTTATGGGGCAGACCCATCTCCACGTGCAGCTTGTGCATGAGAGATTGCTGCTCTCGCGTCATCCGCTGACTGGTTTGAGATGCAGAGCGGGCTAAATCACGGAACGCAGTCATGATTACCGGAAAAGAGTTTTGCAGCGTCACAGCCGTTTCATGGGATGCATACTGCACGATGAGCCGCTTCGTCTTGCTGTTAGTTAGCCGATAGATGCCGCCATCCGATCGCCCTTCTATTACCCATTTGGCATGAGGCATTGCTAGTTCGCTAATTGCTGCAAATAGCCGCAGTCTCTCCAGCACCTTATCGCTCTGCTGCGACTCTGCCAAGTAGTAAGTGGCAGTGTTTGCCTTGGGCAACTCAGTCAGGATAAATTTCTTAGGACGAGGAGTACTAGACATTGCGGGTACAGGTAGTGCAGGGGGCGAGGAGGCGATCGCTGCATTGTCTGCCAATGCCGTTAGTTGAGTGATAGTTTGAGCCGTTTGTGAAGATACCGACAGCGATTCGCGGTGCTGTACGCCAGATAGCAGCTCAGTTTCTACTGGAATAGCAGGAGGCTGAACTGCACCTGAAGAGGCAGACAGGCGAGCTTGAAGATCGAGAGATAGCACCAGCAGCTCTACTTTCCAACGATAGCGATCGAGTTCGCCCCCCTCATACATACAGGTCGGGTAGTGGTACCGCTCAGAGCGCAGCAAGTCATAGCTCACGGGATCGAGGTAGTCGATAGAGAGAGAGATTTCAGGAATATCTTCCTGCCCTCGCTCAAAGGTGTAGCTTGAAGGCGGCGGCTCGATCGCCACCAAGCGTACCACCTGCACCTGAGAAGACTCTGAATCCACCAGCCTAAAAATATTGTTGGGCGGCGTAAACACAATCCGTCCATCCGCATCCGGAAAATAGCTGAGAGGCACCCCGCCCGGAATATAAAAAAGCGCGCCAATGTAGCGATCGAGCTTAGGTTTGCGCCGCACCAGATACACAAAGTATTGGGTCGGATGCGCCAAATTCAGCTTTTGAAACGAATAGTCTTTCTTGAGAACCAACCGAGTGCAGCGCTCCGGCGGCTTTCTTGCGATTGAAACTTTGCCTTCTCGTGCGGCTAGATCCGACTTGCCAAAGTCAATCACTTCCTGAGTTTGTTCTGCGCTAAGCTGGGTCAGCAGCAATTGACAGAGAGTCTGCTTTGTTTGAGAGTCTAGCCGCGCTACCCGGTCAAACAGATCTGTATGACGAGATATCTGCCCTTCTAGGGACGATAGCGGCGAGTGCAGCAGAGGAGCAGTTGCAACCTTTCGATTAGATAAATTTCGATTAGATAAATCAGTCTCGGACTCGTTATCGCTGACTCGATCGAAGGGGGGACGATTAATCATATGACAAGCTTGAGGTAGCGCTGTGTTGAAAACAAAGGTAGAGTTCAGACTATCAGCCTTAAACGGCTGACCTTAAACTATTGAAAGAATTAATTAGCGAAGGTTGCAGAGACAGTTTTTCTACACTTGCGCCGAAACCTAGCCGCCACTCTAAGAAATTACACTAAAAATCAGTATAGAGAAACGCAAGACACTACCCTGACAAAAACTTTATCTCTAACTTCAGCTATTTAAAGCTTAGAAGCGATCGCGGAAGCCTAACTTCGCCTAAAAGATAGATTAAAGCAAGAATTATAGCCTTTCAACCTTGAGTGTTCCTCTTTATAGGACTGGCACACCTGGTTTAACCCAGAGATGAGACATTGAGCAGGATTAATTAGAATATTTGACGCTGAGAGGTTCTAATTATCTTCTTCTAGAAATACGCCTTGAGAGGATACAGTTCGTAAATGCTTCGCTAGATCAGCTCAATAAAGTACGGATCTCCTGTCATAGCTCTGTAGATCTGAATATACGGTCGAAGCCGTTTCACCCGTGATCACTAGGGTCAGCATTACCGTGAACCTCCGCAGAACGCCAGGAAGCATCACATGGATTTAAAGCTAGAAGGAATCCCCGAAGAGCAAGCCCTAACCTACTTGCGCTTTGTGATCGATCACGTTTTGCCAGCCGCGTGCCTATATGATGCCCAGGGAAACGCCCTCTACGCCAACGAAAAATTTGTGGCTTTGGCACAGCGATCGCTCTCTGATTTAACCTTTCTCACCTATTTTTCAGCCTGGATACCGGGCGAAACTCTGGAAACTCTCTGGAGGTCTGCTCTGCGGGGAGAGCCATCTGCATTTGTGCTTCAGGCTCCTTTCATGCCGCATGTTTACTGCTCCCTACACGCACCCATTCCGGGGGGAGTCGTTATGCTAAAGGTTGAATCTACCGAGTCTAAGCCTACTCAACTCGCCCAAAATTCTTTAGCCGATAGCCTTGAGCCGAACTTTTCACAATTATTTAATACCCCCAGCTTGGCGATCGCCCTGATGAACTGTAAGGGTGAAGGATTCCGCTTCAACGATCGCTTCCGTCAAACGTTCTATAGCTCTGAAGAGGGGTCGATACGATCGCTAGACAGTTTGGTGCATCCAGAAGATCAGGACTTAGACGCAGATTTGCGGCAGCGACTCATAGCGGGTGAATTGCCTCACTATACGATCGAGCAGCGATTTATTGCCGCCAATCAGGATGTAATTTGGATGAACAAAACGGTGCTGCTTACCCCTGCGCCTTCGGGTCTTATGGGCAGCAATTTTACGGGCGATCGTCAATATTTGACGGTATTGCTAGAAGACATCACCGAAACCAAGAAGGTCTACCATGCGCTCGCCTGGTCGGAAGGAAAGTGGCATGAATTTGTTTCGACTAGCTCAAACCTTTACCTGGAGTGTGGTCTGGCAGGACAAATTGTTTACGCTAGCTCCATGATTCATCCTATTTTGGGCTACAGTCCTGATGAGGTATTGGATAGCTACTTGTCTGACTTGATTCACCCCGAAGATCTCAATCACTTTGATCAGGCGCTCAGGTCATGGACAAATCGTCTGGAAACGGGCAGACCCGGCATTGAATGTCGGTGGCAGCATAAAACGGGCGAATGGATTTATCTTTACTTACAGGGCAAGCGGTTTGCGCCATCGGTGGAGAGCAGTACGCTGCTGATTCAGGCGTATAACGTCACCGATCGCCGCATCTTAGAAGAAGAATTGACTCGGTTTAAGGCATTAGCGCTGAATATTCCGGGCGCAACGTTCCGGTGCAGTGCGGATTACTGCATGGGATACCTCAGCCACAAAGCCGAGGAGATTACTGGATACCCAGCCACAGATTTCATCAACGATCGCGTCCGCTCTTACCTGAGCATTGTCTACCCGCCCGATCGCCAAAAGTTGCTTTCTAAAATCAGGATGAGATCTGCCTCATACTCAGTTGAGTATCGAATTGTTCAGGCAAATGGGTCGCTACGACAGGTGTGCGAACGGGGTCAGCGCACGTTTGACCGCAATGGCAATCTGCTTTGGATGGATGGGATTATTTGGGACGATCGCCAGCCTAGCCATCAGCAGAACAGCAATCTACATGGGCACAGTCACTTTCAGGACAGCCCATCCAAAAACATCATGCAGTCGCTCCCCAATCGCGCATCTGAATCTATCAATTTGAACGAAGAGCATATTATGCAAAATTCTCTTCCTCACGTCAAATCTGCCTATACATCTCGCAATTCAAGCAGTTGGGAGTCTCACTAGAAGCGCCAGACATATCTTTTCAACTTTTTCATCAAAAATATCTCTAGCTGCCCTTTCCCCCGCACGGGAGAAAAGGTTAGGCTTCGACGTGAGCGCTCAGCCGAATGGGATCAGGGAACAAGCTCTGTCAGGCAAACAGGGGGAGTGCCCCTTCACCCCAAACCCAATGATCTTCGAGTTTAATAAACGCCTAGATACTCATCTCGACACTTGCTCTCAACACCTGCAATAATGGGCGACTTAATTTCCGCAATTGGCGGAACACCTGACGCTGTGCTTGACTTCATCACGACTCAGCTCCTTGACCCGATCGCCATCTACAGCGAGGCGGGTGAAGCAATTTATCTGAGTTCAGCCTTTCTCAACCATGTGCAGCTTCCAAGCAGCATCAACTTTTTTGCTGACTTCGCAGACAAGACTCCAGTCAATCTAGCGGAGCTATGGCAGCGATCGATCGCCGGTTACACCACCTTATTTCTATTGCAGGAGGAAGTACAGTGTTCTCTACAGTTTTTTCCTCAGCAGAAACTCATGTTTGTCTTGGCTAAACGTCCTGAAGCTGAAGGGACAGCAGACCATCACAGATCTTGGACAGGTATTGAAGCAAAATGGGCAGCCTTTGCGCGCCATAGCCTCAACTTATTTCTAGAAGCGGATGAGACTGGAAAAATCATTTACTCAACGCCTGCGATCGAGCAAGTCTTGGGCTATGACGTAAAACAGGCGTTAGGTTACTATTTGCTTGACCTCATTCATCCGCAAGACATCAACGATTTTGACCTAATCTACCGTCTTTGGCTTAACGGCATTGAACCTGCAAAACGGGGAATCGAGTGTCGCTGGAAGACAGCCGCCAACGACTGGGTTTATCTCTATGTGCAGCGGCTCCGGGTCAACATTGAGTTTGGCAGACCTCGCATGATTCTCACGGCTTACAACATTACCGATCGCAAACTTCTAGAAGCAGAGCTACAGGCTAGCGAACAAAAGTTTCGATCGCTGGTTTTAAATATGCCTGGAGCTGCTTTTCGGTGCGATGGTTCTTACACAATGGGCTATATTAGCGATGGCATTCAGGATGTGAGCGGTTATCTGGCTAGCGATTTTATTAACGATCGCACCCGCTCATTTCTCAGCATTGTGCATCCAGAAGACATTGAGTTGATTGAAGCCTCCCTCGAAGCCGCAATGCAGGATAACCATGCGAACACCTTAGAGTATCGAATTATTCACGCGGATGGCAGCATTCGCTGGATGTCAGAACGTCGGCAGGGCGTATTTCACAACGGCAATTTGCTCTGGTTTGACGGTATTTTACTAGATATCAGCGATCGCAAACGGGCAGAAGCACAGCTCCACCAAAGCATAGCGATGAATCATGCGATGATGCAATCGATGATGGAATCGACACCTGATTTAGTCGTGCGCTTATCGAGTGCTGGAGAAATTTTGAGTATTTATTCCGATCGGAATAGTGATTATTACACAGATCACTCTTATGCAGGTCGTAAAGTAGAGGCGATCGCTTCTTTCCCCTATCCCTTTCAAGATAAAGTTGGGCATTGTCTGGATGAATTTCTACCTTACCCTTTAAGTGAACAGTGCATGACTTATATTGATCGCGCGCTGAAGACCGGGGAAATAGAGGTGAAATTTAGAATACCCAATAGCGATCGCATGGGAGAAGCGAGAATTACCGTCATTGGGAAGAACGAAGTGCTAGCAATTGTGCGCGAGATTACAGAACATCGACGGGTACGATAGAGATAAAAAACATGAGAGCGCCAATGGACTTTCAATTGCTCGGTAGGCGATCGGGCAAACACAAGCTGAAAGCATCGGTAAAACAGAGGTTTGGTGGAAAGTGCGCTTACTGTGGATGCACTCCCCGTTCGTTAACTTTGGATCATATCGTCGCGCAATCAAAAGGCGGTGCAGACGTGAAGTCAAACCTAGCTGCCGTCTGTCAACGCTGCAACCTTAGTAAAGGGAGCCTTCCCCTCTGGCAATGGTGGCAAGCGTCTGACTGCTGGAATGAGGAACGGGCAATCCGATTTGCCGCCACTGTCTTAATTTG
>CASBQM010000830.1 GCA_949127645.1 Synechococcales cyanobacterium PMM_0036 | reverse complement strand
TAAGTTGCCATAATGGTAGTTTTTATTGGTTTGTTTAAAATTTATATTAATTGGTTTGTCTTTTTGGTTGGCACGCTAAACTTATTTTTTGGGCACGGGCTGTTGGTTTTCATAGCATCATCGTTGGCCGAGTAGGACAAAGCATTACAGCTTCAGCCTCTCTCAGAACCGTACTTGACAGTCTCCCGTCATACGGCTCTTACCAGTCTTTTAGTTCAGAAAGAAGTATACCCTTTGTGCCAATGCTCAAAGAGGTATTTGTTTTCCCTGACGATTTGTTGCACTTTCTCATTGGCCTCTATCCACCCACACTTGTGCTTCTTTGCATACCACTTGCTGATTTGTTCGTTTATCGGAGTGAATACTTTTCGAAGATCCGATGGCCGGAACTTACCATAATAGTTTATCCATCCTCGTGTCTGGAGTTCTATCCGGCAGCTTAATTCTACAAGCTTTTTGCTGGTGTCTTTAAACACTTTGTTCTCTCTTAGCCATGTTTGTATTCGCTTCACTGCTTTGCTGCTGATGCCCGGTGTAAACGTTCCAATAATCCTTCCTTCTTTTGTACTGGCTTTACGCGGCTTAAAGCGGTATCCTAAAAAGTCAAAACTCTTGTTTGGATATTGATCATCACTACCCCATTTCTGACACTTCACAATCTTTGTTTTCTCAGGATGCAATGTTAATCCGCAATCTTCCATTCGCTTTCTTATCTGCTCAAGTAATTGCTCCGCTTCCTGTAGATTATGACAATGTACTATTACATCATCTGCGTAGCGTTCAAAAGGATTGCCTGAACGATGGATTGACATCCATTTGTCAAACACAAAGTGCAGGAACATATTGGCTAATACCGGACTGATTACTCCACCTTGCGGTGTGCCTTTTGTCCGTTGCTCAATGTTGCCTTCTGCCTTGTGTATAGCCGTGTTCAGCCATCGCCTAACGTACAACAGTATCCATTTCTCCTGTGTAAAACGTTCCACCGATTTCATCAGCAACTCATGGTCTATGTTGTCAAAGAAACCTTTAATGTCAAGGTCTATCACCCACCCATAATCAAAACACCTCTTCCTGCATTTTGCAAGTGCATCATGGGCACTTTTTGCCGGACGGTAGCCGTATGAATCTGGATGAAATTCCTTTTCTGCCAAGGGTTCTAAGATGTTCACAACCACCTGCTGTGCAATCCGATCCAGCAATATTGGTATGCCTAATCGCCGCTCTCCACCACCAGCTTTGGGTATGATAACTTCTCTGGTTGCCTGCGGAAAATAACTGCCGCTTGACATCCGGTTCCACAGTTTGTACAGTAGGCCTTGCCGGTCTTTGTCAAATGCTTCCCACGTCATGCCGTCTATGCCGCCTGCACCTTTGTTGCTGCGTACCTTTTTGCACGCAGCTCTTACTTCTTCCATGCTGATGACGTAACGCCCATCTTCTTTCTTTACCGTTGGTTCCATCTTTCAAAGTCTTTCCCCTTTTACAAGGTTGTTTTAATTGATTTTGCCCGACTGGTCAGGTCCCTTCGCTCCTCTTTGCTTTCACAAAGTCTCATCACTACTACGAACCTGTCCGCCCCTGACAAATGCTCATCGGCTACTTTCGACCTCACAGTTGTGCTGCTTGTATCTTTTCACCCGCTCTGCTTTCGTACGCTTTCTACTTCGTTTCCAGTCGTCTTTACCTATTCGCTTTGCCTGGCTTATGTCAGGTTCTCCTGTTCCATTGCTTAGCCTATGTAAGTGTCTTGCCTTCTCTATACCGTACACCATGCAGCTAATAACAGATTATAACCGCTGCACTCTTTCACAACGTGTGACAGAACGTTGATTTCGATGTAATCTTGCAAGTTTTCGATACCTCATCAAAGGTTCACTTACGTTCAACTCACTTACACTTACCTAACCGCTCTTGGAAATTTAAGGAAAAGAAGGATGGGTAACCAGGGATGGATAAATTGATATATCCTTCGTCTTCTAACTTTGTTCTAAGGTCCTTTCGCAAAGGAGCGGACATCAACTGGTGTATAAACCAGTTCAAGCCATCTGCTAAAAGTACTTCATCACCTTTGCCCTTTCTGTGAAGTTTGGTTAAACTTAACGCATCAAAATTTTGAGGGACATTAAGGAAGATTGGTTCATCTGACCGATTTATCTTTTTCAATAATTATTGGACTTCACATCTAATCGATTACAAGATGGAAGCTCGAAGATAATGTTTGGAAAGACAAATTGTGAGATCTATACCTGTTGAAACGTATCATACATACACACTCGCCCCACCCCCAAAATAACTACTCTCAAAGTGGTTAAATAACACCTTTGACTTTACGTCGATGTCTTTTTCGCTGTATGGGTCAGGTAGGTGCTGGTACAGGTACATGTTAATTAAGTTCTTTACTGAAGCTGCAGTAGATGACTTCTCACTCCAATGCTGGCCTGATAATGCATCTTCCTTCAGCCTGGCCAATAGTTCAACAGACACTTGCTTTACCTTTTTTCTTTCCTGGCTGGTGAGGTCCTGCTTTACGAGTAAGTCGAATATAGCTGCCTGTTCTTCAGTAAGACCTTCACGTTTTACACGTTGCTCTTCGGCTGACATGCTTTGTACAAGCTTAATCAGTTCCTGGAAGGTTTTCTCTACGGTAGCCCGGTCTTTACCGTTATTG
>CASBQM010000829.1 GCA_949127645.1 Synechococcales cyanobacterium PMM_0036 | reverse complement strand
GGCTAAAAGACTGAAGCAATTAAAACGGAACCAAGCTGCACAGACAAAGGAGAACAAGGATTAAAACCAGTGTAACCCTCTTAATCTGACCAACCCTTAGGTAGCTAACAGACTTTATTATTCATTACTGTACTTTCAAGAGAGTAGCGGCAGGCTCAGCAAGTTTTCCTGAAAGATTTAAGCAAGAGGTACAAAACCCTTTCCAACTGGTTCTGGATAGCTAGGAGACCAGCTGAACCACGTCCAGGGGTAATCTTGAGGTTAATCCATATGGGCCCTTAATAGCAGATAATAGGCTCGGGGCATTTTCAAAACATAACACAGATACTTGTAGAATGAAAACACATTACCGTAGCAATTGGGAAGATTTATACATAGCCCATCGTGAAGACAATCTAGAAATTCTCGTAAAAAATATTTTCGATACCTGGCAACAAAATAGTATGCCTGATTCCACTGCTGAGCATTATTTCTGGTGGGGTTTGCCAGTATTATATTCCCATTTAGATGAACCACTTGCACTGGCATTTTTTGAAAAAAGTCTTACTATTTCAAAACGAGCCTTGGCTGAAAATAAACTAGTTTCAAAAATTTCTAAAAGCCAGTATCCTTTTAATCGCGGAGTTCTCCTACGAACCCAGGTTTATACCTTAGTGCTTACAGGACAGAATTTCGAGACCAACTTACTTCCTCAAGCATCAGTTGACTTAGAAAAAGGCTCTAAAATACTTGATAAAGGTAAGTGGGATGAAATGAGTGAGGCACACATTTTAGAAGGAATCCGTCTAGATCTGATCGTAGGGGATATAGGTAGAGCTAAACGACTTTTGAAAGTAAAAAAACCCTTTTATTTGGTATGCAGAAGAATACAATTTGTGGTCAAAAATACTTCAAAACTTTGAGCCAAATTTTTTGAGAAATCCCACTTTACTTTTAGAATTTGATGATTATTTTGATAAAGTTCGGGAGCCTAACTATAAGCCAGGCTACTACATAAATAGACTTATACTGAGTTTCGAGCTTGGTATCATTCGTGATAAGTATTTTGCAAGTCAGGATGGTACTATCAATTGGAAACCGGTAGTGGATATAGTTTCTAGTTAGCCTTAATAATATTGCGTACTAAACACATACACTTTGGATATTATGCCCTGACAGTTACGACTCACCACACTGCCAATGAGTTTGTAAGGGTGACATTAAAAAGCACAACTGAAAAAGAAACTTCGGATAGGGACAGTGTAGCTCTGGATAAAATAGCCGATATTTTGGTCGGCACCAGAAACGGGAGTAATTCTAACCCTTACGCGATTTCTTGATGGGGGAATCTTAAATAATGTTTTATAACTCAGCTCTAGTGGATAAAGAAGCCAAGCTTAATTGTCTTGAAATTATCGTGCAATACGAATCTGCGGCAGTTACGCAAGAGTTAGGTTTTGTGTTTCTTGGTATAGTTAAAAAACACTCCCTTTTACAAGAAAGCACTCAATCTCCTGATCTGGATAGCGTAATTAGCCTTCTTCCAGAGGAACGGGTCTTTATAAGTGACTTTTATGGGTTAATAGCTGAAAAGGCAATATTTGATAACTTTCAAAAACGAAGAGCGGATGGGGTGAAGAAGCTCAACCGTTTTGAACTATTGCCCCTAATTCTACCCATACTGACAGAACGACGCTATGCGCTACAAGCTAATACCTGGGCGGCCATTTGTGAAGAGTGGCTTCAAATTTGTAGCCTAGTGTGGGTTAAAAATGGTGATAATTGGTTATACGAATCGCCACCTTCAGATGAGGAAGGTGTAATGAGGTGGCTGCCAATGTGGGTCGCTCATATCAACTATTTTTACTAGGGAAGACTGCTTGTGTGAAAGCCTTAAAGTGGTAAAAAAATCATTTGACCAATTATTTGAAAGGGTAAATCCCCTTTTACTTACAAAACTACTCGCGACCCATGAAGTAGTTAACGAGTACTCTAGAAATTATCAGGTTAAATAATAGTGTTAGTGCCGGGGTTTGGTCCGGCACTTTTCCTTGTGATGGCTGTGCTTATCTGAAAAATACAAGTTCAGCCTATCTCAGATACAGGTCATAACTTTCTATAGAACTGAATTTGGGAATTGATAGCTTTATGACCAAAATTGTTGCACTCTTTCTGCTAGTTTCCGCCCCTGCTCCAAACCAGCCTCGGCCGAGCCTTTTCGGTTGGCGGGGTCTAATACATTTGTACCCATTGCAAGTGTAGATGTTTCATCCCCACTAATTATGAGTACCTGGCTGCCGCTTTTTTCTAAAAGACTTTTTTCAACTTGAAGGTTACTTCCAAGGATAGGGGGAATGTTGTCAGGTTGTACCATTGGCACAATAATCAAAACTTTGTCATAACCCTTAGCCAGTTCGGCATTGGTAGCAGAGCGCATTCCACCATCCATATAACGCTAGTCTCCAATAGTTACAGCAGGCCACACCAACGGTTCGGAAGCGCACTTCTAGGGGCTTTGCCAAAGGCCGCTCAATGATCGGTTGAAAAGCGGGTGGTACTTGTCCTTGACTGCGCTGCACTATAGAGAGTCTCTTCGGCAAAAACGTAGTCGTAGATCGGTAAGATGTGGGATCATTCAGGTGGGCGATTT
>CASBQM010000828.1 GCA_949127645.1 Synechococcales cyanobacterium PMM_0036 | reverse complement strand
GCTTCGCCCCAGGCAGTGCCGCAATTATCGTAGATAACGGCTAATAAAAGCTGATTATGGCTGTTTTTTATCGCATAGGAGGGACGATCGCAGATGGCGCAAAAGACTGGAGCCTCACCAACATAAATGCTGTGTTCCCAAACAATTTTCATAGAATTCCCTTTAGAGACCCTACGTTCTACCTCTGCTGCACTCTAGCCTGACTTTTCGCTAAATTAAGGTTTTTCTGGAACAATTTCTAAGGAACTTAAATAAGTGCGCTGCTGAATGCAGGTACGATCTGCCCTCATCCCCAACCCTTCTCCCTAGGGAGAAGGGCGCTAGAAGTCTTGATCCCCTGGGGAAAAGGCTAGGGTGTAGCTTGCTTCCCGAAGGGTGGGCGGATTTTAGCGCTCATATCTCAATTCAGCAACGCCCACCCAGTAGGATGAAAGCGTTGCCAAAATTATTTAGGTAAAATAAAAAGCCCTGCAACTAGGTTGAAGGGCAGAATAGTTAAACGCTACTTGATTTAAGTGTGCGAAAAACGATCGCATATTTCCCTAGAAATGTGACGATTTTCATAGTGTCCCTGTTATTTTTAGAACTGTTCGATTTAAGAACTGTTCGATTCGAGATATTTCATGGTCAAACTTCCTAATTTAACCCACGCCACCCTTTGGGAAATTCTTAAAGACGAGATGGATGATGATGCCGTCAATCAGCTTTTATGGCATTGTCTGGGCTACCGCTATGACGAGCGTACCAACCAGTGGAACAGTGACAACGCTGCGCCAGAATGGCGATCGGAGTATCCAGAACCGCCCGACTTTATTGCCAGTCGTCCGGCTGTCGTCAAGCTCACGCGCTCCATCCCCCCAGAAAACAAACAGCTTTTGAAGGAAAAGCTAAGCTTTGAAGGATACAAAATTCATGAACTCACGC
The DNA here is from genome assembly GCA_949127645.1 of Synechococcales cyanobacterium PMM_0036. Classification (GTDB taxonomy): domain Bacteria; phylum Cyanobacteriota; class Cyanobacteriia; order Elainellales; family Elainellaceae; genus Drouetiella. The sequence goes on along the minus strand of CASBQM010000828.1, from coordinate 2,042 downwards.
CTCGCAAAACCCGTCGTGCCACAATGGTCAACTGGTTGCTAAGCTACTGTCAAACTCTGCCTTCCCATTAATAATGTTCAAAAGGCATCAGCCGATTTTCAAAGAATTAGCGAGTTATGCCCTATAGATAGTAGGCTTAGACGTATGCTTTTTGAAGCTGCTTAGGTTTGAAGTTGCTTAGGTTTGAAGTTGCTTAGATTAAATTAAGGGTCTTGGGAGTGGAAGCTAGAGCGAGCCATTTAGAGAATATTGTCTTACAGATTGGAGAAGCTGTGCTGGCGACGGCGGAGACCGTAGATCAACTTGCAGGAGAGGTTAACACGCTATCTTCTCAGATTCAGCAGCAAGGCTACCAAATTTTTGCCCTCAGCAATGCGGTGCAAACTCTGGCAGAAAACCAAGACGTTACTCTAGAACGGCTGAGGCAGCTCACAGAAACTCTACAAAGTTTGGTAGTGGCGATTGAGACCACAGACGGATAAGACAGGTAGATAAGACGACGCGTCGGTGAAAACCAAGGATTAGCGATTTGATGGCAGTGGTTGAAGGACTCAGGCAAAATTGGCGATCGCAGCTCCAAGTCGGCTGTCCAAATTTGTCGCCTGCCGAACAGGAGAGCATTGTCAACTGGCTGCTAGGTGAAAACCCTGATCGGCTCGAAGATCTGCCGTCAGCACAGATAGCGGTAGCTAGACAGGCAATGGATTATCGGTATCGAATTTTGCAGCAGCGATACTTGGGCGTATCGCCTGAGCGTGCCTATCGCCAGTTACTTCAGCGTCTTAGCAGCCTATTCCTGATTCGCAGCAAGATTAAAACCTGGGTGGCGCTGTCCCGCGATCGCCGTCGTACGGTCGTGGATGTTTTGCAAGAGGTGATTCAGGAACTCATGCAGAGCGACAACTATATGCGCCAACAAATTGCCTGGATTGGGCAATGTGCCTCTGATCCGCGATTGCGAAATGCCCTAATGCTTGCCAGCATTGAGGAGTATTGTCTGCGCCCGATTCGCAATCAGCCGCTGTTAGTCTATCGATTTGTCAATTATCTGCGGCGCTCTCAGCGGGGCGGCATGACCCAGGTACCCACAGGCGATTTGATTCGTCTGGTTTCTGAAGAAATTATGCCCGATGCTGCCGATAATCCCGTGAGCTTGCTAGATGGTCAGGCGATCGCCCAGTATCAAGACACTCAGGCAACCGAAGAGCAGCAAATGCTACGCGATAAGGTGATTCAAGAGTTTGCAGTATATCTCCGAGAGCAAGTTGAGCCTGTGGCTGCCGACTGGCTCAGGCTACATCTGCAAGGGCAATCTCAGGAGGCGATCGCTCAGGCTCTTGATTTGCCCATCAAACAGGTCTATCGGCTACGCGAAAAAATTAACTATCACGCGATTCGGGTCTTTGGGTTTAAGCATCAGCCAGATTTAGTCGGGTCATGGCTGGGCACATCGCTCACCGAACACAGCATGGGCTTAACGCCTGAGCAGTGGCAAAAGTTTTGTGTGAACCTCACGCCGTTTCAGCAACAGATTGTCGATCGCCTGAAAGCCGGACAGCGGTTGGAGGCGATCGCTAAAGACCTGAATCTAAAGCTCAATCAGGTAACGGGAGAATGGGGTAAGCTCTACCTTTCTGCACAAGAGCTGCGAAGCAGTTTCTAGGGTTAGTTTCCAGAGTTTGAGAAAAGCTCACTTCAAGCATTTTTTGGCGCATCATTTGTTTTTGGCGCATCATTTGTATTGATTTGTGATTGATCTCTATAAAGGTTTGTTCATTGAGCAGATAATGTTGGGAATACTGAGCTTACCTCAGCCCGATTGCCTAAAATCCTGATTGCCTAAAATCCTGACTGATCCAAAGCACTTAAGCTAGACTTACCTCTCGATCGCTCTAGAAGAGCAAGCTTTAACTCAAGAAACTTTCCGGCTTCCCTTCTTTCCGCATAGGAGAAGGAATTGGGGGGATATGAAGGGCAAAGCTCTGTCAGTCAACCCAGCTCTAAATTGTCTTTACTTCGTTGGAATACCTTTAGCGATCTAT
>CASBQM010000827.1 GCA_949127645.1 Synechococcales cyanobacterium PMM_0036 | reverse complement strand
TTGCCTCGCTAATGAGTTGTTTTGTAGAGAAGAAAAGCTTAAGGCGTGGTTCACCAACCACTTTGTTACATTAGCGAAGCATTCGATGATTTAAGATCAACTTCAGCCGTGCCTCTGGTACCTCAGAGAATCGGTTAGCGGTTGAGGGGGAGCTTCCTACACGCCCTCTCTTCCGCGTCCAAACCTTAAGCCTGTCTGCTGGCAAGTTGCACCAGTTCGGCAAAGCATAAAATAAAAGCGCGATCAATGCAAGCGTACTGAGAGACTTTTTTACAGCGTTTGTCAGGATTCTTTGATTTTGGTGGGGAAGGGGGGCGATCGGGCACCTTTTGTTGAAGCGGTGCCCAGTCCCATCTAGGAAGGTATCCTAAACAGAGTTAGAAAGATTCTGCCTATCTCGCTAAATCGGCATACTATACGGAAAGATTCTGCCTATCTACCCAAATCGGGGTGTTATACGGAAACTTTCGGTATATCTGCCTTCTCAGGGGTGTTATACAGAAACTTTCCGTCTAATAACAAGTTAGACAGATATAGGAATTCACTCTTCATGTTTAAGTTTGGGAATAAAGATTGAGGCATATTTATGGTTAGTTTACGAATTCAAGAATTCTTAAATGCTAGAGGTCTATCACGAACTGATCTATCTAGCCTTACTGGTATTGCTGAGGATACCATCAATACATATGCAGCAGAATCCATCGATCTTAGTCAAGAAACTGCTCAGGACATCAGAACAATTGCTGGCAAGCTTGGTATTCCTGCTGCAAAGTTGATTCGGCCAACAGCCAAAAAACCGGGTATACGTCTGAAAATTTTGGAACAGGCTAAAGCTCAAGATTTAACTCTTAATCAGATTGCCGAACGTTCAAATGTCCATCCTTACATCCTAGGAATTTATAGCACACAGGTCTTACTGAAGGAAAAGTATGAAGAGCCAAAAATACAAGCAGATATCAGTAGCATCGCAGATACCCTAGGAACTTCTATCGTGGAACTTTCAATGAGTTCAGATCCACCGATTACTCAACTAAGGCTGGGTGAATTCTTACAGGAAAAAGGAATTTCTTTGGAAGAGTTGAGCTTACTTTATGATATTCCTTCCGACTTTTTTGATTTAATAGATAGTCAACCTTTTGATCTCTCATCATTTACCGCTAATGAAACACTGCGATCTCTATGTTGCGAGCTACTGGGTTGTCGTTGTCCGGGATGTTGCCCTACCAGTTAAAATCTGACAGAAGCCTTTTTGAAAAAAATATAAGCATTAATCAGTTTAATGGAAAGCGTTGTCCGAGAAAGAATTGCTAAATTAGATCGTAAATCCAGAGTATACCTGAATCACTTAAAAGCTGGTTCTGCTTGTCTGGTAGCAGTTATCCTCAGTGTTATTCCAATCATTTCTGTTGAGCTTTCAGTAGTTGAGAATCTGCCCTCTCGATTAGAACATCCATCAGTTGAAATAAGACTGCTTTTTTTTCTGTTCACTCTTTCTGTTTACTTGTTAGCGATAGCTTTACCTATTTTTTTAGGCTCTCAATTGTTTTCTGGATTTACTATTTCTGCATTAACGCTCTTATCCATTTTGAGCTCTTTTACTTTTTATATGCTTCAGCTGAAGGAATTCGGCGGTGCGATTTTTTTTCTGGTTATAGGGATAGTTGTTGGATGGCTGGGTGGAATTGCCTGGTCAATGTGCATTATTTACATATATTCCTTCTGGGGAAACAAAAGTTATTTTGTCACCCTACTAATTTGCAGTTTTGCTATTACGCTTTCAACCACTTACTTGGCAAATTTACCGCCAAAAGGTGGAGTAGGTGTTGTCTTGACAACCTGCTTAACAGCAATTTTTATTCTATCTGTATCGATCTTTGTTGCAAGAAAGGCTTTGAAAGAAGATCCTACTTTTGCTTGGTTAAAGCATACTGCGATAGCCATTTCAGCCATAGGAGGAACTTCATTCAACAAGTTAAGAATTCAAAATGTAAACTTCGAGAGTATTGATCTTGGTCATGTCGATTTTCGGGGCAGCAAAATTTATCATACTAGCTTTAGAGGAGCAAGAAATCTAGAATTCTCTTGTGTTAAAGGAACTATTTTAGAGGATCCTAAAGTTCGCAAACTTCTAGTAATGCCAAAAACGATTGAGATTTCTGAGAAAAATTTCAGTAATGCCAACTTAACTGGTGCCAACTTTGCGAACGCCCAACTATTCGATGCGATTTTTTCTGGAGCTTGTCTTGATGAAATTTGTATTTGTGATTGGTCTATTAATACAGAAACCTGCTTCAAAGATACTAGATGCAATTGGGTATATCTAAAACAAGGCAGGTACGGTTCACGTGAGAAGAAGCCAGATATCGGTGAGTTCCAACCAGGTGAGTTTGAGAAATGGATCAGGCAATTACAAGACACTATAGATCTGATTTTAAGAGAGCAGCCTAACGTTCGAGCTTTGGTTGCGGCTATTGAAAGAGTTGCCCATAGTAATGGAGGAATTGATCCATCTAGATTTAGCGTAGAGAGTAAAGGAAACAATTTATATATTGCTAGGATAGGAACAAATCCTGAAGTTGATAAAGCAAAACTTGCAAGCACAATTGTTG
>CASBQM010000826.1 GCA_949127645.1 Synechococcales cyanobacterium PMM_0036 | reverse complement strand
GTTCTATACGTCTGAACTCCTATGCGCCTAGAGCAGTTGCAGGCTTTTTTGGCAGTTGCTGAGGCTGGTAGCTTTCAGCAGGCGACCCATCAATGTAAGGTGACGCAGCCCACCATTAGCCGCCAAATTCAAGGCTTAGAGGCAGAGCTGGGCTTACCGCTCTTTCATCGCACCTCTCAAGCCAAGCTAACGCTTGCCGGGGAGCGGTTTTTACCTCGTGCCCGCAAGATCTGTCAAGAGTGGCAAAATGCAACGGCTGAGTTTGCGAATTTGTTGGCTGGCAAGCAGCCAGAGCTATGTGTAGCGGCGATTCATTCCGTATCGGCTCATTTCCTACCGCCTGTTCTCCAGCAATTTTGTGAAGACTATCCGACTGTTCAACTTCGGGTCACGTCATTGGGTAGCGATCGCGCCCTTAAAGTTCTGAAGGACGGGCTGGTAGATGTGGCGATCGTCATGAACAATCGATTTATGACGGCAAGTCCAGAAATGGTAGTGGACTTACTCTATGAAGAGCCTGTGCATCTGCTGATGGCGGCTGACCATCCTCTGGCTCAGTTTAAGCAGGTGCCTTGGGAGAAAATTGCCGAGTATTCTCAGGTCGTTTTCAAGGATGGCTATGGAATGCAGCGTTTAGTGCATGAAAAATTTCAGCGTCATGCCCTGAGCCTAAAACCGGCGATCGAGTTAAATACGCTAGATGGGTTTCGGGGAATGGTACGCCAGGGCGATCTGGTGGCGTTATTGCCGCAATCGGCGATGCTTGATATTCGCAATGATACGGCGCTGGTAGTTCGCCCGACTGAAGAACCTGTCCTCAGCCGCCAGGTAGCCTTGGTGACGACTCAAGATCGGCTGAGCATTCCGCCTATTCAGCATTTTCGGAGTCTGGTGCAACGGTTAATTAAAGCGCAGATGAGCGTTGCGCTACTCGTCAACTCATCCTCCATTCCTGCGGCTCATGAGTAATGCATTTCGAGAATTCCTTCGTAAAGTGGGTAGTGGTTCGCATACTGGTAAGGATCTAAGCCGCGCTGAGGCGGCTATGGCGACCCAAATGATGTTGGACCGGGAAGCAACTCCTGCTCAGATCGGCGCCTTTATGATTGCTCATCGAATTAAGCGACCGACGGGAGAAGAGCTAGCGGGTATGCTGGATGCTTACGATGCGCTGGGCGCAAAGCTGAAGCCGATCGCCGCTGCCTATCCCACAGTGGTAATGGGCATCCCCTATGATGGGCGATCGCGGACTGCTCCAGTGGCTCCTTTGGTAGCGCTGATTCTTGCCTCCGCTGGCTGCCCGGTCGTTTTGCATGGCGGACGGCGAATGCCCACAAAAGAGGGGCTGCCTCTGATAGAAATCTGGCAAAAGCTAGAGGTGGATTGGGCAAAGCTGCCTCTAGACCAGGTGCAGCAGGTTTTTGCACAAACCCTGATTGGATTTGTCTATCTTCCCAATCATTTTGCCTTGGCAGAAGATATTGTGGTTTACCGAGAACAGTTAGGCAAGCGACCGCCCTTTGCAACAGTAGAGCTGTTTTGGTGCCCGTATGAGGGGGATGCGATCGTGGTTTCCGGCTTTGTGCATCCACCCACGGAGGGGATGGGGCGCGAGGCGGCTGCATTGCGGGGTATAGAGCGTTTCATCACGGTTAAGGGTTTAGAGGGAAGTTGCGATCTTCCCCGCGATCGCACCTGCATTATTGGCGTGAATGATCCCAACACCGATCCGACGTTTACCCGGCTTTTGCTTCAGCCCCGCGACTACGGATTTGCAGCTACGGATGTGCCCTTGGTGTCTGACGATCTGCTAATAGAAGACATGAAGTCAGTGTTAGCGGGGGCTTCCAGTCCGCTCATGGAGTCGGTGGTTTGGAATGGCGGCTTTTATCTGTGGCAGAGCGGGGTCTGTGCTGACCTAGAGTTAGGATTGGCGCTGGCAAGGGATTTGCTGGTGACAGGTCAAGCAGCCAGGAAATTGACGGAACTTAGGGGGGCGATCGTCTCTAGTCGAGATACACACCCAGTGCTTTTGGGATAAGCATCACACCGAAGATTCAAGCTCTGATAAGGGTTTTCCCCAGAGAGTCTGAGATTTTGCCGCCTCAAAACCAGAGAGTGGGTTTGCCAGAAGGTCGATCGCCTTTTTGGCTTGTACTGACTCTTCAGCTCGTATTGACTCTTCAGCTTGTATTGGCTGTTCAGCCCGTATCGCCTTCTCATCTGTTTGATCTTCTGCCCACACCACGACTTCGAGGTAAGTTTGGGCGGAGGCTAAAACCTGCCCCTGTTGATCAAATATGATTAATACCCCGTCATCGCCATCGGTTGTGATGCGAACTGCATAGGTGATCTGTTGCTCAACGGAAAGTTTGTAAATATTGGCGTAGTAGCTGTCACCCTGGTCTAGCGCCTCCTGCTGCAAGGTCTGCACTGCCTGAGGCAATGTAGCGATTTCTTCTAAAACTCGATTGCTTTTGCCCAAGTCGTAGCGATCGCCCCCCTCCTGTTCTTGGCAATAGGCTTTGTATTGTGCCAAATAGTGGGCTTTTAGCTGCTGCTCATAGACCTGTTTAACCGCCGCCATCCATTTGCTCATGGCTTTTCTCACTATGGCTTTTCTCGTTATGGCTTTTCTCGCTACGGCTTCGCTTATTAGAGCGCTTAATCTATGACTCTGAAGGCAGGTAAGTCTTGAGAAATCCTTCTAGCTTCTGCTTGTTAATGGCTCCCTCAGTCGCTTCTAGCAATTCTCCATCGCTGAAGAGGCGTAGAGCTGGAACGCCTTCTACCTGATATTGTGCGACCGCTTCGGGGTTGGGATCAACCTCCATTTTGACAATTTTGAGGCGATCGCCATACTCTGTTGCTGCCCACTCTAAAACAGGAGCCATCAACCGACAGGGTCCACACCAAGAAGCCCAAAAATAGACCAGTACAGGTTGGGGAGCCTTTAGTACCTCTGCCCCAAACTCTGCATCTTGAATCGTAATAACGCTACTCATGCCAAATTTATGACTCGATTTGTGACTCAGACTGCGTGAAATAAAAAGGGATGACTCAAATAATAAAACTGTAGCCAAACTTGAAGAATCACCTGATTTCTAGCTTACAGTTTTACACTCCGTCTTGATCAATAACAACCTGATCAATAACAATCTGGAAGGTGAGCAAAAAATTTAGTCCTGCATCTCAGCCTATCTAGCCAATAACAGGTAAAGCAGAGAGATTTCATCGGAGTGAATGATGGGCGTACACTGTTACTTAGACGTGGTTACTTAGACGCGCACTCAGCTTTTACTTTGTTTCTCAACTTTTAACCGTATGATTGCTCCTCATCTCGCTCCCTATGGCTCCTGGAAATCTCCTATCTCCTCTGACCTTATTGTGACAAGCAGCATCCGCTTAGGTGAGATTGAGCTAGACGGCGAAACCATTTACTGGAGCGAGGGGCGACCCTCAGAAGGAGGACGCTGCCCGATCGTACGCTATGTCAAAGGTGAGGTTCAAGACATCACGCCTTCCCCCTTCAATGTCCGTACGCGGGTGCATGAATATGGCGGCGGCTCGTACTTTGTCTCAGAAGGGACAGTTTACTTCTCGAATTTTGCCGATCAGCGGCTCTATCGTCAAAGTCCTGGCGCAGCACCCGAACCCCTGACTCCGGCGGCTGAATTTCGCTATGCCGATGCGGTGAGCGATCGCCCTCGAAACCGCCTCATCTGCGTCCGCGAAGACCACACGGCAGAGGGTGAAGCTGTGAATGCGATCGTGGCTATTAACTTTGCTACGCCTTTAGAAGACGGTGGACAAGATAGCGGACAAGTCCTAGTCTCTGGCAGCGATTTTTATGCAGCTCCGCGCCTTAGCCCAGATGGGTTGCGTCTTTGCTGGCTGAGCTGGAATCACCCTAATATGCCCTGGGATGGCACAGAGCTTTGGGTTGCGGCTGTGCTTCCAGACGGAGGTTTGGGTGAGGCAGAACGGATTGCAGGTGGATTGGCTGAGTCGATCTTTCAGCCGGAGTGGTCGCCAGATGGCAGACTCTATTTTGTAAGCGATCGCACCGACTGGTGGAATCTCTATCGCTGGAACCCGGCGGCTAGCTCGCCCAGTCTCTCGGCTTTAGAGGCTCTTTGTCCTAAAGCCGCAGAGTTTGGGCAGCCGCTTTGGGTGTTTGGCATGACTACCTATGGCTTCGAATCAGCAGATAGCCTGATTTGTACCTACATTGAGGCGGGAATTCAGCATCTAGCCCGATTGGATACGCATAGCCTAGACTTAACTGAGATTCACATTCCCTTTGCCAATTTGGGCGGGCTGAAAGTCGGTAAGGGCTATGCGGCATTCACTGGCGGCTCGGCAACGGCACCCGGAGCGATCGCTCGTCTAGACTTTAGTACTGGAGAAATTTCAATTCTGCGCCGCTCTAGCGATCTGACGGTGGAGCCGGGCTACCTTTCGGTGCCAGAAGTGCTTGAGTTTCCCACTGAAAACGGTTTGACGGCATACGGCTTCTACTATGCGCCCCAAAATCAGGACTATGCGGCTCCGGCAGGCGAAAAGCCGCCCTTACTGGTGAAAAGCCACGGCGGTCCTACAGCTTCAACTTCTGCTAGTTTTAATCCCGGCATTCAATACTGGACGAGTCGCGGCATTGCCGTACTGGATGTCAACTATGGCGGCAGCACAGGCTATGGACGCGACTATCGAGAACGGCTTAAGGGCAACTGGGGCATCGTCGATGTTGATGATTGCGTCAATGGAGCTAAGTATTTGGTGGCGAAAGGGTTAGTAGACGGCGATCGCCTCTGTATTGATGGCGGCAGTGCCGGGGGCTATACGACATTGGCAGCGCTCACCTTCCGGGATGTGTTTAAAGCAGGAGCTAGCTTTTACGGAGTTAGCGATCTGGAGGCTCTGGCGCGGGATACCCACAAGTTTGAGTCGCGCTATCTGGATGGGCTGATTGGCAAATATCCCGAAGAGCGGGAAATCTACGTGGCGCGATCGCCCATTCATGCAGTTGACCAGCTTTCCTGTCCGCTGATTTTCTTTCAAGGCGATGAAGATAAAATTGTGCCGCCTAACCAGGCGGAGATGATGGTGGATGCGCTCAAAGCCAAGGGTTTGCCTGTTGCCTATGTCCTGTATGAAGGCGAACAGCATGGTTTCCGCAAGTCTGAAAATATTAAGCGAACGCTGGATGGAGAGCTTTATTTTTACTCCAGAGTGTTTGGGTTTGAACTAGCGGACGCGGTGGAACCCGTGGCGATCGAGAATTTGACTTGAAGCCAGTAATTTAATTTTTGAGAGGTGCGCCTCTCAAAAAATTACCGCCCATTCAAAAACTACTGCCAGTCCTCAGAACCAAATTCTTGCCGAAACTCGTCGATCGCCCAGGACGGATCTTTACCTTGCCCATCAGCGATCGTCTTCAAATACTTTTGATAGGCGCGCTTATCAGCCGAAGTCGGCTCATCGCCAAAGATTGCTCCTCTGCCCCAGGCGATTTCCGGCAAACGACCAAACTTGGTGGTAAAAACGTGTATGGCCCAGTTGGGGGCGGCTGTTTCTTGGAAGGCTCTTCGGCGCT
>CASBQM010000825.1 GCA_949127645.1 Synechococcales cyanobacterium PMM_0036 | reverse complement strand
TGCGAAGCCCGTAATCACCTGCCGCTCTTGCAGCCGACGCACCCGATCGCCTGCTGCGGGTATTGAAAGCTCTAGCTTGCCCGCTAGCTCTGACCAAGTCATTCGCCCCTCTGCCATGAGATGCCGCAGAACTTTCAAATCTATCTCGTCAAGACTCATAAGATTTATTTTATAAGTTTTTGGGATTATATAGCTAAAAATATAAGCTTTGCAAGATTTTTACTTAGGATTATTAGCTAGTCCAACTCAGCAATAATGTCAAGATGGCGACAATGGCAAGAACGCGACAATGGCGAAGAATAGTAGGTAAGAACTCTTCCTGGCAGAAATTTGTATGAGCTTATTGCCCGATGCCCGTCAGTTTGCGCCCGCTACCCAGCGAAACCAGGAGCCAATCCTAAAGGTGCTGCTAGAAGTATTGCCGCCAACGGGCACAGTTTTAGAAATATCCAGCGGTACGGGCGAACACTCCGTATTTTTTGCACCCCGCTTGCAACCTCGCCAATGGCTTCCTTCTGACCTCAACGCAGAGGCACGAGCCAGCATTGTCGCATGGCAGACCGATCGCCCCACAGATAATCTGCATCCACCGATCGCCCTGGATACCCGTGATCCTTTTTGGGCTGTAGAACAATCATTGAAACTCCCGCCAATTCAGGCGATCGTCAATATCAACATGATTCACATCGCACCTTGGGCAGCTTGCCTAGGACTTATGGCAGGAGCCGATCGCATCTTGCCACCTGGCGGCATTCTGTATCTGTATGGACCCTTTAAGCGGGAAGGGCAGCATACGGCATCTAGCAATAAAGCCTTTGATGACAGCCTCAGGCAGCGCAATGTAGAGTGGGGCGTGCGTGAGTTAGAGGAAGTAGTGGCGATCGCCCAAGCTCACAATCTCTCACTGACCCAAGTCTACGAAATGCCAGCTAACAATTTGTCGATCGTTTTTCGGAAGCAGTAGATCTGAAGCCAGGGCGGCATTATGAAGGCGATCGGGTTGGAGGATAGACTACAAACTTTCTCGAAGGTTGGGTATACCACCATGCCCAGGCGATCAGGACGGCTTGAAAGGGTAGCCGTCCCCAAAGCAGCCAGGGCGAATCAGGGATACCGTCTAAGTGAATGCGATTGACCGCCATATTAATGTTGGCAGGAAAGACCGCAATGAATAGCGCAATTAATCCCCAAGCGGCTGCATGGCTTACGGCAGGAATTAACAGACCAATGCCCCCCAAGATTTCAAACACACCGCTGATGTAAACGATCGCCAGCGGATAGGGCAAAAAAGGCGGCACAATTTTGACGAATGGATCGGGAGTTACCCAATGCAGAGTTCCGGCTGTCACCATAAAAATAGCCAGCACAACTTTGAGAGTAGATTTAAGCGTGTTCACAATCGATTCATATTATTTTTCTGATCTATCCTAAATTGAGAGACATCTGGGCTGCATCTGACTCAAGATAGGGGTCGTCGGGGAACTTTTGCTGTCCTTAAACATCTGTAAATCTGAATCTATAAATCTAATTATCAGAGCAGTTCTACCCCCTTCAAAAAGTATGCCCTTACCTAATGCGCAGTTTGCTGCACAGCCGAGAATTAGCACCCAATCCGGCACCCAATCTCGCAGCAAACCTACGGACGAAAATATTTTGGTTGCGACTGCGAGTCAATTTAGCAGACTTTTACAGGTGCATAAACTCTCAGCAGAGGCACAGACCGAGATCTCGCCGGATGACTTAGTGCGAGTGGATGCCGTCAAACAGGAGGCGATCGCCAAAATTATTGTCCTGTTGATGGCATACTACAAAACTCAGGGCTGGAACCCGCAGGATATTAAGACCTCGATTCTGCATATGCTGGAACAGGATTAAGGGTTTTAGATTTTAGACAGAATTACGGCATTGCTAAATACAGGCATGAATTGCCCTCATCCCCAGCCCTTCTCCCTAGGGAGAAGGGAGCTAGAACTCTTGTTTCCTCTCCTTTGGGGAGAGGGCTAGGGTGTAGCCTGCTTCCCGAAGGGTGGGCGGTTCGGCAATTTATGGCACTCGCCCTTGTGCTGAGGACGACGGCGATCGCTATAGTATTGAATTATGCAGAGATCAGGGAAAATGGTGCAGTGGAAATGGGTCAGTGGGCTACTCATTAGCGCGATCGCCCTTTTGAGCCTTAACAGTTGTGCAACGCTCGTCAGCCAAATTAACCGCATTGGCAATCCCAATTTGCTGTTGGGCAACCCTAGTGCAGCGATCGCCAGTGTCTCTAGTCCCAATAACTACCTGATTGCTAGACCTCAGTACGCGCTGTCTTACAACCGCGACAAGGGCATCCCCAACTGGGTAAGCTGGCAGCTTAACGCAAGCTGGCTGGGATCATTACCTCGCCCACAGTTTATGCCAGACACCTCTCTGCCCAAAGGCTGGTATCAGGTGATCCCAGATGACTATACGGGGAGCGGCTTCGATCGCGGTCATGTGCTTCCGGCTGCCGATCGCAATCGAGAACTTAAGGACAGTCAGTCCGTTTTTCTGATGACCAATATCCTGCCGCAAGCTGCCGACAACAATCGAGGTCCGTGGGAACAGCTCGAAAGCTATTGCCGAGATCTAGTCAGAAAAGGCAAAGAGCTTTACATCATAG
>CASBQM010000824.1 GCA_949127645.1 Synechococcales cyanobacterium PMM_0036 | reverse complement strand
GGATTACTGGCGGCACTGCTGAGGCAGCCCGTAATCTTAGGATATTTGGTAGGTGGGGCGATCGTTGGGCCAGCCGGACTGGGTTTGGTCAAAGAGCTAATTCAGGTAGAAACCTTGGCGCAGTTTGGGGCGGCATTTCTGCTGTTTGCGCTGGGGGTAGAGTTTTCTTTCTCGGAGCTGAAGAAAGTCCAGGGCATTAGCTTGGGGGGAGGAACGCTGCAAATCCTCTCGACGATTCTGATTACGACGCTAATCTCAGTCGGCGTAGGCTGGGTGACTTCGCCGACGCAGGGTGTATTTCTGGGCGCAATTTTATCGCTCTCTTCAACGGCGGTGGTGTTGAAGTGTCTAATGGAGCGCAACGAAACCGAGACGGCTCACGGGCGCGTCATGTTGGGCATTCTGGTGGTGCAGGATTTGGCGCTGGGGTTGATGCTGGCGGTGCTGCCTGCCCTGAATCGCCCTTCAGAAGAAATTGGCGTGGCGGTGGGCATCGCCCTGCTAAAGACGAGCCTCCTAGCAGGGGGCGCAGTGGTGGTTGGCATTTGGGTGATTCCGCCCTTTCTGCGGCTGCTAGCACGGACTGAGAGCCGAGAGCTGTTTTTGCTGGGCACGGTGGCGCTGTGTCTGGGGATTGCGCTACTGACGGAATATATGGGCTTGTCGATCGAGATGGGGGCATTTATTGCCGGGTTGATGATCTCGGAAGTGGAATATGCCGATCAGACTTTGACTTACGTAGAGCCGATTCGGGACATTTTCGCTAGCCTGTTTTTTGCGGCGATCGGAATGCTAATTGATCCCACATTCATTTGGAACAACTTAGAGCTGATTCTAGGGCTAGTGAGTCTGGTGCTGCTGGGAAAGTTCATGATCGTTACGCCGCTAGTGCGCGCCTTTGGTTATCCGCTCAAGACCTCGCTGATTGTGGGCTTGGGTTTGGCGCAGATCGGAGAATTTTCTTTTGTGTTGGCGAGTCGAGGTCAGGTGTTGGGGCTTGTGTCTCGGCGTATCTATCTGCTGATCTTAGGCACAACCGCCGTAACGCTGATGATTACGCCCTTTTTGATGCGCCTGGTACCCGTGCTGCTCAACTGGGCGGATAGCGTCCCCTGGATGAAGTCTATTTTGGAGGGTAGCGATGCGCCGCTGGAAGTGCCCGAAAATTTGCCGAATCAGGATCATGTGGTGGTTTGTGGCTACGGACGAGTCGGGCAAAATATTGTAAAAATGCTCCAGGCGCACGATCAGCCTGTGGTGGTGATTGACCAGTCAGAGCAGTCAATCCAGCAGTTGCGCGATGCCGATATTCCCTACGTTTATGGCAATGCGGCGAGTCTGCACGTACTGAAGTCAGCCAATGTGGGACAGGCGAAGGGGATGGCGATCGCTCTTCCTGACCCCATGAATACCCGCCTGTCGCTAAAACGCGCTCTAGAAGTGGCTCCTGAGCTAGACGTGATTGTTCGAGCGACGCAAGATAAAGATATTGAACTGCTCTATCAACTGGGCGCAAAAGAGGTGGTGCAGCCCGAAATTGAGGCAAGTCTGGAGCTTTCGGCACATTTGCTGACTGGAATTGGCGTACCCTTGCCGATTATCCAGCGAGAAATTCAGCAAATTCGCAGCTCTCACTATGCCGACTTGCAGCCCGAACGCCCTGCCTATCAGGTCTCTCGTGATTTGAAGGTTGCCGCACAAGATATGAACAACAAGTGGCTCACCCTGCCGGAGGCATCGCCCTTGGTAGGCATGACGATCGAAGAAACTGACCTGCGCCGTTTGACAGGCGTAAGCCTGATGGCAATCCAGCGATCGGCGGGTGAAGAAATTGATTATCCTGATGCTCAAGTGATGCTGGAGGAGAGCGATCGCCTTTTGGTAGTCGGCGAACCCGATGAGCTAATTGCCTTGGGCGAGCTAATGAAGGGCAGTACGGCAATTCCTAGTGAAAAAGCCTCTTGCCAATGGCTGCTGGTGCCAGAAACGAGCGTTGTCGTAGGCAAAACCCTGGCAGAACTGCATATTCGCCGTCAGTTTGGAGTGCTGATCCAGGCGATTCGGCGAGAGGGCAAGTTCATTCGCTTTCCTAACGGACAGAGCGACTTGCAGTCTGGCGATCGCCTGTTGCTGTGCGGCAGTTTCCACTCGATCGAGCAAGCTAGCTACTGGATTTCACCGACCTCGCCTGAGCCGCAGTCATTGCTGCAAATTCCTCTGAGCGTTCTGAGCGAGCCATTGCATGAGCCTGTGCTGGAATCCGTCACGGGTGAAGATTAAGGAACCATTAATCTAAAATTTCGAGCAGTTCTAACTTCAAGATTTGGGCTTGAGAAAGACGATCGCATGTCGCCAAACGATCGTTGGCTGATCATAATGGTCAAAAATGCAGACGCAATCAGGATCTTGCCAGCGGATCTTGCCTGTCAACAAATCGTTGGTGGTGAGTTTTAGCTCCACTTCCTGCTCTTCTCGAATCAGGGTTTGAATTTGACGGACGCTGGGCAATCCAGTTTCGAGTTCAGTCGTCATGGGGGTGATCCTGTGCTATTGCTAAGTTTTGAGTGATGTCTTGAGTATGGCATCTGTCCTCTTTCTATAGAACCCAACAAAGGATCTAAAATTTCTATTTTCAGCCCTGTAACGGAGTTATTTATGGCGATCGCATTTGTGAAATATCACGGCTTGGGCAACGACTTTATTTTGATCGACAATCGGCACTCTTCAGAACCTTGTCTCACGCCCGAACAGGCGGTGGTGTGGTGCGATCGCTATTTCGGCATTGGCGCAGATGGCGTGATCTTTGCTTTGCCCGGACAGACTGCTCTTCCGGGGCAGCCTGTACCTGGAGAAGCTGACACGGATTACACAATGCGGATTTTCAACTCCGACGGCTCGGAACCTGAAATGTGCGGTAATGGCATTCGCTGCATGGCAAGATTTGTCGCTGCCTTAGAAGGAGAAACTGAGGCAGGACGGGCTTACCATATTCAGACTTTGGCAGGTGTAATCGTGCCCAAGCTAGAGGCGGGCGGCAAAGTCACGGTAGACATGGGCTTGCCACGACTGCTAGCATCCGAGATTCCCACGACACTGGTCTTGCCTGACGAAAAAGTGATTAATCACTCTCTCCAAATAGCCGGGGAAAGCTGGGATATCACCTGCGTTAGCATGGGAAATCCGCACTGCATTACCTTTGTAGATGACGTGGCGGCAGTTCCCCTAGAGGCGATCGGCACCCAGTTTGAGCATCATCCGGCTTTTCCACAGCGCATCAATACTGAGTTTATCCAGGTGGTTCGCCCTAACTACCTAAAGATGCGGGTGTGGGAACGGGGAGCCGGAATTACGCTAGCTTGCGGGACGGGGGCTTGCGCTTCCCTAGTGGCAGGGGTGCTGACGGGAAGATGCGATCGCCGTGCCACAGTCGAGCTTCCGGGCGGCTGTCTTGAAATTGAGTGGTCGGGCGATCGGATTTACATGACGGGCGATGCTCAACGGGTGTTTGAAGGGACAATGCACCTGTAAATCTGATTTTGGATAAGTCAGCACCAGCGGCGTTCATATCGATCGCTCTAATGCTCGTTCAGTGACTCAGTTAATAGGGCGATCAGCCGAAGGCTCCGAGCTAACGGAATGCTGCGGGGGGCGATCGCCTGGGATGAGTGTGAGCTGTTCGCCTCTGGCTGGAATGGTGATCGTTAGTGTCATCCGATTGCCTCCAGCACGCCGCCATTGGTGGCTGCAATTCCCCAGGTGGGATAGATCTGGCAGAGATCTTCGATCAGGTCGTGCCATCCATGCTGCCAGAGATGGCTTAGCTTGGCGAGGATAAAGGGGCGATCGCCTTGGTCGTGGGCGGCGATGCATGAACTTTCAATTTGCTCTAGAATTTCAACCAGGTCGGGCATCTCTTGATAGCGATCGCCAAAGGGATCGAGTGTGGCAAGGTATGACCACAATCGCCATTCTGCGGCTGTGAGGTTGGCGGCTCTGAGAAGTTGGGCAATGTCGGGTGTTAGTCGATAATGCAGGTCAGCCATGATGCACCTCTGTTAGGGTGATCCGGGTGACGTAGCGATCAATGCGTTCAATCTTGATCTGTCCCTGCCTCTAAAGCTGGGTAAGGGCGTGTTTGACTGAGCTGGGTAAGTTTCGTAGTGTATCGGCGCTGGTGCGGTGGGGCTGGGTGCCTAGGGCGCGGCATAGCCCAAGGGGGCTAAGGGTGCCTTTGAGTTTAAGATGGGCGATCGTTAGGGCTTTTAGCCGATCGATTTCTGTACTCTGGCGGATTTGTGTCGCCTGGAGCTTCCCTGATGTTTGTTTGTCATGCTGTTGGGGTAATGCTTTGATACAAATCAACCCCAGTCCTGCGGTTAACTGGCTGGGGCAATTTTTGGGGCTTAGGCGACATTGGATCGGGTGGCAATTAGGCGCTCTAGTTTGTGCTGAACGGCTCGGGCGATCGCGGTGTCCTGCCTACATAGCGATGGGCGCTTCCTTTGCCCTTCTTGACAATCCCCTCCAGTTCAGCACGCTCTTCGGCACTTAATCGTACGACGTATCGCGGACGTTCCATTTCTTCCCCCTCCCTTTGGGTATTGTGGTGGGTAACCTCCTACAAAATTATGCGGAAATTTTCAATCATGATCTACTAGGTGGGTTTAACTGTAGATCAGTTTGTCGAACTGTTATGAGACTGTGTATAAACTTTCTATGCGGTCTTGCTCTGTCGATCGCGCCATCTAAACAAGTAGGGAAACTTATAGTGTTGACATATCATTGCTAGAGCAATAGAAATGTAAATGCCGACCATAGTTTCTGTCAGAAAATGTAGTGAAGGATCATGAAGCCCTAGCTTTTGCAGCACTATTCGGGTAGTGGCAATCACGATCGTATGCACAACGAAGATTTCTAGAGAAAATAATCCCCATTGCTTGATAAAGGTCAAAATCTTGAACTGCGCCAAAAGAAGGGCGATCGCTACAGAAGCGGCAATGCCCAGCAGAGCGATCGCCGGAATCAGCCAGCCATTTTGGTCGAGTCGTAGAGCAACGGCTACCGCCACCCCAAAATATCCGCTCAACGCCGTCAATATTAAAATCGGCGGTTTCCTGTATCCCAGTCGAAAGAGGATACTGCTCCCAACGATCGCTCCCAGCGCCGTATAAATAGCGTGGCGACGAACGAGATATAAAATCCCCCAGTTGCCAAAGCTGATATTTGCCAAATGTGCGCTGTAGAGCAAGATAGAAAGCACCACAAAAACCAGGACGGGTGAAAGGGGCGATCGCCGCCGTCCTAGCTGAAAGATCTTATGAACGGCAGCGTAAATCAACAGAATTATAAACAGCGTATACAGAAACCAGAATTGCTGAATCGGTTCATAGACAATTCGC
>CASBQM010000823.1 GCA_949127645.1 Synechococcales cyanobacterium PMM_0036 | reverse complement strand
GTACTACCGGATTCTGAACCAAACCGTAAAGGCGAGGCTGGGTGGGCTGCATTCTGCCAAGGTTTTGCTGTACTCGTTTGACTTTGCTGAAATTGAGGCGCTCCAGCACCAGGGAGACTGGCAGGCAGCGAGCGATCGCCTGATCACCGCAGCTAAAAGCCTGGAGCTTGGCGGCGCAGATCTACTGCTAATTTGCTCAAACACGATGCACAAAATGGCGGATGCTGTACAGGCGAACGTCGCAATTCCGCTGCTGCATATAGCCGATGCAACTGCTGAAACTATTAAGGCTAGCGGCATTCAGACCGTTGGCTTACTGGGAACGCGCTTCACAATGGAGCAAGAATTTTATAAGGGCAGGCTCGATCGCTTTGGCTTAAAGGTGCTAGTTCCAAATGGAGAGGAGCGAGCGCTCGTTCATCATATTATCTATAACGAACTTTGTCTGGGACAGGTTAACCCTGTGTCACGGCAGCACTATCGCCAAATTATTCAATCCCTGATTACCAGAGGTGCAGAAGGTATCATCTTAGGCTGTACTGAAATTATGCTACTGGTTAATCCCGAAGACAGCTCTGTACCATTGTTTGATACCACTAAAATCCATGCAAAGGCGGCAGTAAGGTTTTCAATCACCGAGTAGACGATCGCTAATAGAAGGCAAATGTACCCGTAAAATCAGGGAGTCGAGAATTTTAGGGAGCCTTCATGCTAGCCGCATTACTCTACGGTCAAGAAGATCTGCGCTTAGAAAACGTCGCTGAGCCGATCCCTAATGCGGGAGAAGTTGTGATTCGAGTCGGTGTAGCGACTACCTGCGGTACCGATTTAAAAGTCTGGCGGCGGGGCGGACACGCCAAAATGCTGAAGCCGCCGACTCCCTTTGGGCATGAGGCAGCCGGACGGATTGTGGCGATCGGTTCAGGAGTGACAGATTGGCAGGTAGGCGATCGCGTTGTCGCTAACAATTCTGCCCCCTGCATGACCTGCTTTTTCTGCCAAAAACAGGAGTATTCGCTTTGCACAGACCTCAGCTTCAATAACGGCACCTTTGCTGAATATCTCAAGATTCCTGCGCCGATCGTCCAGCGAAACCTGCTGCCGATCCCTGACGATCTGCCGGACACGATCGCTGCCATGACGGAGCCTCTAGCCTGCGTCTTACACGGAGCAGCAAGGTCGAACGTCAAACCGGGCGATCGCGTGGTCGTGCTGGGAGATGGGGCGATCGGGCTAATGTTTGCCGGAGCCTTGGTGCAGCAAGGTGCCGAAGTCTGGCTGTTTGGCGGCAGCTCGGCGAGATTGCAGGTTGGCGAAGCCTTCGGCGTGACGCGCACCTTTAACCATCATCAGATGACAGACATTCCGGCTCTCGTGAAATCTCTTACTCAGGGCTGGGGTGCAGATGTAGTCGTGGAGGCAACCGGATCACCTGCGGTTTGGGAAACAGCGATCGCGTCCGCCCGTCCTGGAGCCACAGTCAACTTGTTTGGGGGCTGTCCCAGAGATACAACGATCAGCGTCAGCACCGAGCAGTTGCACTACAGCGAACTGACGCTGAAGGGGGTGTTCCACAGTACGCCGCAGTATGTGCGTGAAGCGCTGAATTTACTGGCGAGTCGAGCTTTGCCGTTTGAGCTGCTGATCAGCAACCATCAGCCGTTGCAACAGTTGGAGCAGGTGTTTCAGGACATGAAAAGTCGCAAGGTAATCAAAGTAGCCATAGAGCCAGGAGTGGGATGAGGCAAAGCCCTGCGGCACTTTACGCCAAAGCTTCTAGAACGACAGAAACAACATACTCTGCCTCTCTCAGAGTCATGCCGCCGCCGAGGGGAAGTCGCAAGAGGCGATCGCTCAAGTCATCTGTCACCGCCATGTTGCCAGAAACACGACCATACTTCTCGCCCGCAGGAGCGCTGTGGAGCGGCACATAGTGGAATGTTGCCTGTACGCCTTTCGACTTGAGTTTTGCGAGGATAGCAGTTCGAGTTTTCAAGTCTTTTAGCAACAGATAATACATATGCGCATTCTGCTGACAGTCGCCGGGGATGCTGGGTCTTTGGACAATCTGTTGCGCCTCTAGGTCGGCAAATGCATCGTCATAGTATTGCCAGATGCCGTGACGGCGCTGCTGAATGTAGTCCGCTTGCTCTAACTGTGCCCACAGCAAAGCCGAGATCAAATCGCTGGGCAGATAGGAAGAACCCACATCAACCCAGGTATATTTATCGACTTCACCTCGGAAGAACTTACTCCGATTCGTTCCTTTTTCCCGAATGATTTCAGCGCGCTCCAGAAGCTTAGGATCGTTGATTAACAGCGCTCCGCCTTCGCCTGAGACAATATTTTTCGTTTGGTGAAAGCTTAAAGCCGCTAAATGTCCGATGCTACCTACAGGTCTGCCCTTGTAGGTAGACATGATTCCTTGAGCCGCATCTTCAATCACCAGGAGATTATGGCGATCGGCAATTGCCATCAGGGTATCCATCTCGCAGCTCACACCCGCATAGTGAACCGGAGCGATCGCCTTCGTTTTAGACGTGATAGCTGCCTCCACCTTTGTTTCGTCTAGATTGAGCGTATCGGGACGAATGTCCACAAACACCGGGACAGCCCCCCGCAACACAAACGCATTCGCCGTCGAGACAAAGGTGTAGGACGGCATAATTACCTCATCTCCAGGCTGAATGTCTGCCAAGATTGCCGCCATCTCTAGCGCCGCCGTACAAGAATGGGTGATCAGCGCACTTTGACAGCCAATCTGATGCTCTAGCCATTTCTGACAGCGCTTTGTGAATTCGCCATCCCCCGTCAAATGTCCATTGGCGATCGCTTCGCTGATACATTCCAATTCCCGATTTGTGATCAGCGCCTTGTTAAAAGGAACATTCCGCACGGGTTCATCTTGCGTATAGGGCGAGACGATCGAAAGCCCAAAAAGCCTGCTGTTGCTAGAAGTTGCGTTTTCTAAAGGAAGGTGAACCATTTTTGCTTGCGATCCAAAGTTACGTAGAAAGCTAGAACCCTGCATAGACACAACTCTCCATTGAAGAACTAGCCAGTGAATAATCATTGGGGGGATAGAAATCAGCAGAAGGCTGGAAAACACATACAAACCTCTAGATAGGTCACAAAAAACAGCTAGCTTAGGCGTATTGCTGTGGAGTTCTGCTTTCTCGCATTCAAGAGTTCAACTTGAGGTTATTTCAGTAGATTTGCTGTTAGATCAACAACCGTCAGCCATAGTTCGGTTCTATCGATTCGGTTCTATCGATTCGGCTCTATCGATTCACATACAGTCCTATACATACAGCTTCATCAATAGATGAGGCTGCATACACCGGGTGATATTAGATTACGGTCACATTTGTGTATTTAGCAATGGCTCTAGAGGTTCTTCGCTGAAATTTGGCAAAGTGCGAGCGAGGTGTAAGATTTGTATAAAGTCAGACAATCTTGCCCTCCATAAGATGTCTGCTCATCTACACTGCTAGTTAATCGGGTCGCAGTATGTTTGTTGCTTCAGCAAGCTGGGTACTCTTAGCGAAAGGCGTTCCAGAGAGGATCGGGTCGCATGGCTCGTTAAGCAGTTCACAGAAAAAATAACAGCAAAAATATCTACCGCATGGGAGCCTTTCGGTTTCTAGCAGCTTTTTAGGTTTTGGCAACTTTTTAGGTTCCAGCGGCTTCTTAATCTTTAATAGTTTCATAGGATGGCTAAGAACATACTGAGACTAGATGCAACCTAAAACTTCTCACGAACTATTGCTCTCTCAAAAATAGAGCCATTAAGGTATGAGAACATTGAGCTACATAAGGTATCAATCTTAGGAGAGTGCTAGCTCCTCTAGCTAAATGTGTGAAGGATTTGAATTCATCTCATAAAAATCAGGTTAAGGTACAAAATGCGTGTACTGGTCGTACAGTATTCTGGTGACTATCGTCAAGCAGCTCAACACTTTTCTGCTGGACAGCAAGAGACCTATTATGCTCAAAAGCATTCTGTTGATTCAGTTGCCAAATTGAGTTGTTATGCTGAAGAAGTTGGCGTTCTTTGCTGTATGACGGCAGAAGAATATAGCGAAGTGTTGCCTAATGGCGTGCGGGCGATCGGTGCTGGATTTAGTGAAAAAATTGATTTTAAAAAGATTATTCAACTTATTGAACAGTTTCAGCCGACCCATCTGATTGTTCGCCTTCCCAGGAAAGAAATCTTTGACTGGGCAATCCAAAAAAAGGTAAGAACGATCGCCCTATTCGCCGAATCTGTAATGACGCGGGGCTGGCGAAATAAAATCAAAATTTGCCGCTTAGTCAAGCTTTTAAACAAGCCGCAGATTGAATGGGTGGGCAGCTATGGCATCACTTCGTCATTGGTGCTGCAAAAAGTAGGAGTAGATGCCAAGAAAATTATTCCTTGGGATTTTCTATTAGAAACTCATCCAGGCTCTCTTCCTCCTAAATCTCTTAAAAAAACGGACGTATGGAACTTACTTTACGTCGGCTCCATGTTTGCTGCTAAAGGGGTAGGCGACATTCTAGAGGCAGTTGCCAAGCTAAAGGCTAGAAACATTAATACGCGATTGCAAATAGTTGGCAACGATGCGACTGGCGTATTCATCCAGCAAGCAAAGCAGTTGGGCATTGCTGATCAGGTTGAGTTTTTAGGGATTATTCCGAATCAACAGGTAGAGCCGTTGATGCGAGAAGTAGATCTGGTGATTGTGCCTAGCCGACATAGCTACCCAGAAGGATTTCCTCTAGTGATTCATCATGCCTTGCGATCGCGGACTCCCATTGTTGCATCCGACCATCCTATGTTTAGAAATAGCCTGAATCACGGCAGTAGCGCCATGATCTTTCCGGCAGGCAATTCAACTGCGCTGGCGGGCTGTGTGGAAAAATTAGTGACGGATGCAGATCTGTATTACAGTCTTTCCGTTCGCTCTTATGAAACCTGGCAAAAGCTGAGGCTACCCGTGAAGTGGGGAGATATTCTCGATCGCTGGCTTGATGATTCTCCCGAAAATAAAAAGTGGCTATCCAACTATCAAGTTTCTTCTGATTGCTATCAGGAAAAGATGACTACTCCACTTGTAGTTAATCGATTCTTGCAAGCATAGTTGATGATTTAATCCAATTAGCGGGCAAATCTACAGAGTAGATTTGCCCGCTAATTTATAAAACTCTGAGTAACAGAGCTGGCTGACACAAATCTGACGATTAGTTGCGGTTAAAAGAAATCAAAAGTCTGAGAATAAAAACAAATAAGTTGATGTAGGTCAGGTACATCGATAGAGCTGCCGAAAGATACTGATCATCTCGATAGGTGCGCGGCAGGATGTAGAAGTCTACAACCGAACATCCAGCAAAGAGCAGCGTTCCAATTCCAGAAATAGCGATTTCTAGGGGTTGAGGGGCGTATATGCCAAAGAACGACAGCGCAAACTGACCCAGTAGAACGACCAGCAAGGCGATCATGCCGATTTGGACAGTTTTGCCTAATGCCAAACCATCTCGATCGGAGAGGTTGGAGCCGATTTGCCGAGCCACCAAAAAAGTTACGCCGCAGCCGAGAGCCGCCATACCTACCCCTTCAATCCCGACGCTGCCCAATGCAATGTAAACTAGCCCGCTGAGCGTGTAGCCTGAGAGTAGACTGTAGGTTGCTAGAAGAGGTAGAGCGATCGCATTATTTCCTCTCTCAGCTACGCCGCGAGCCATAAAAAAGAGAACTAACTCAAGTACGATCGCCCCAATGAAAGTAGGCATAAACAGCTCAGGATTAGAGCTAATCAGGCGAACGCCACCATAGGTGCCTAACGCAGTCAGCATCAATCCAGCACCCAAGAAGGGCAAGGCATTGCGGATGACATTAGGTCCCACTAATGCCTGTGTTTTGGCTTGTCGAATGGCAGCTCGAAAATTGCCAGTATTGCTCATAGAGACTCCTTTGTTAACTTATGATTAACGAATTTTGAGGCGATCGATTATCTTGTGTCCGATCTTTTTCATCTTCTGTATCTTTTTTATCCTCTGTAATTATTGTAGTGCTGAGTTTTGATGGAGTCTCAGAGATTTGAGGTGCGACTTGATGCGCAGCCCTCTGAATACTGAAATTTTGTTAAACCTCTGGTCTGCTCCTAGAATCCTTCCCTTAGTTAGAAGTTAGCAAGGCGACAAAAGAGGTAGGTTTCGCATAGTATTAGCCTTGTAACCTGTCGCCCCCAGAAAACCAGTGTTTCCTATTAGTGATGAAAATCCGACCTACACCAAGCCCTATGTCACCTACGGCTTGATTTTGATCAACATCGTTTGTTTTTTGTACGAACTTTCTCTGCCATCGGGACAACTCGACAACTTTTTCCGGATGGCAGCCGTGATTCCGGCAGAGCTGACTGCCAGTTTTCAGGGTCAGGTGATTCCGCAAGGACTGCCAGAGTGGTCAACCTTGATTTCATCTCAGTTCCTCCATGGCGGCTGGCTGCATCTGCTGGGCAATATGCTTTACCTGTGGATTTTTGGCAACAATGTTGAGGATAAGTTAGGTCACGTCAAATTTTTGATCTTTTATCTGCTCTGCGGCATTCTAGCGGGTCTAATGCAGTGGTTTTTTGCTCAAGGTTCAACGGTGCCTTCGTTGGGAGCTAGTGGTGCGATCGCCGGAGTCATGGGAGCCTATATTGTGCGGTTTCCCAGAGCCAGGATTCTGACGCTAATTTCTATCTTTCCTATTCGCGTTCCGGCGCTGCTGTTCTTGGGCATTTGGTTTGTTCAGCAAGCTTTCTACAGCTACGCTAGCCTAAATGCGCCAACCAACATTGGGATGGAGAGCGGCGGCATCGCCTACTGGGCGCATGCGGGTGGGTTTGCCTTTGGCGCAATTCTTGGTCCGCTATTTGGAATTTTCTCTGATTCATCCGCACGACCTAACTCTGGAGAATTGCCGTTCTAAGTAGGGTACTCACAACATCAAAATTTATTAGCAGTGAAAATCTATCCCAACAGTTTGGACACTTTTGAGAGGTCATCCCCCTAGTTGACTGAATAATCTTTGCCCCTCACCCCCCAAACCACGCGGGGAGAGAGGGAGCCAAAATTTTTCTTGGGTTTGAAGCCCCTCTCCCAGGGCGGGATAAGGCTTGGGGTGAGGAGGGTTGAGTTTTGTCAGTCGATCAGGGAACTGATCTAAGAACGGCGATCGAGACGCAGATTGAAGTAAAGCTGCGATCGATTTTTTTGCTGACAAGAAAGGTTCTGAAATTTCTCCGTAGCTATCAATGCAGTTTGTAAAAGGAAGTTTACAGGAAAGCTAATAACATAGTTCGCAATCTAAACTGGGCAAAAACTTCTTCTAGAGATAACTTTTTTGTCTAGGAATTTCTTTATGGAATCAAAAATTTCGACACATTAAGCAGCTCTTTACTTCATTGCAAGAACGCCGTAGCATAAGATTCGACTCTAAAGTAAACCTTAAACTTTCTGCTTAGGCGGATGTGGAGCAGCACTTGTGTAAAGGATCACGCCCTGCAACAGAACCTCTTCCGGCTGATGAAGACCCGTATCAGCAGGTTGTTATTTTTGTGGATGGGGCAAACTTATTTTACGCGGCTCTACATCTCAATATTGAAATTGATTATGTCAAGCTGCTGTGCAAGCTCACGCGAGGGCGACGGCTGCTGAGAGCCTATTTTTATACGGGAGTCGATCGCACTAACGACAAACAGCAGGGCTTTTTGCTATGGATGCGGCGAAACGGCTATCGCGTGGTGTCAAAAGAACTGATTCAACATATCGACGGCTCCCAGAAAGCCAACTTAGATATAGAGCTTGTGGTTGACATGATGCAAATGTCAAACTACTGCAAAACTATGGTGCTACTCAGTGGCGATGGTGATTTGACTTATGCCGTGAATGCGATCGCCTACAAGGGAGTGCAGGTCGAAGTCGTAAGCTTATATTCTATGGTCAGCGATTCATTGATCAGCGTTGCCGATCGATACATCGACTTGGCTACAATTCAAGAAGATATTCGACTTTAAGAAGGCTTGTTCAAAATACAGGTGCCTGACAAAACAACCAAGTCATCTTCCTGGACAACCGCGCATTTACGGATGAATTTTTCGATCGCAAATGTTTTGCCTGACCGCATTCGCTCTGTTGCCAAAGTAATTTCTGGCTTAAACTGTTTTAGCCAGTCACCAATCGGAATTTGACCATACTCATCAACTTCTATTGTTGTTAGATAGCGGCGATCGATCATCCAAAAATCGACTCCATACTGCCGGACAAAATCACGAATATCTGAAGCCTGAAGGCTATATTGAGCATGAATCAAGTCGGTAATCCGCTGGCGAATCGGGCGGTAGTAGCCTTGCTGATAAGGCAATGCATATTCTCTACCGACCAAAATCGATCGCTGCGAAAACGACGGAATATTGTCAGCCTCTTTCGCTAGAGAAGCGACCAGAATATCTTTGGGCTGCTGAGCAAAAAACTCATAGATATCTGGCACTGTCCCCTTAACATAGGAAGTCTTAGGAAACAAATAGAGCTTGGGGGAGAATAGCACTACTGCGCCCCAAAACAAGACAAGGGCTATTGCCAAGCCTTTCTTTAAAGGCGCGGTCTGGCGCTCTGCCCAGCCCAAAACCGCATCAATTAGCAGCGTCACGACGATCGCCCCCGCAAACGCAGAGAAAATCTGCACGGTGTACTGGGTGTAACGACTTGGCAGATATAGCCGAAACAGCAGCAGATGCGCCGCAAAAAATATTCCAAAAGAAGCCAGACCTACCTGAGCGAAGATGCCGAGATGACGGAGATGAGCCGCTAAAGGAAACCGCGATCGCCAGACCCACACTACCGGAGACAGCACAAGTCCCACAATAGACAGCGGCATCATCCAAAAGAAAACGCCGCTCCGCTTACCAAAGATCCAAAACATCCAAAAGTCGTTGTTGAAAAACGCCGATCGCGCCTTCATGGCAAATTCCGGCAGGGTTCGAGCCTCAGCCGCAGAGATCACCGCACCGTAAGCAGAGTGCTCTAGCGCGTAGGGCAACAGCACAGCAAATGCGACTGCCAAACCTGCGGCACAAAAGAGATAAGCTTGACGATCGCCCTTCAACCTCCCCCGTCCGTTGAACAAGCGCATCACCAGCGTTCCTACCATAATCAGCACAAACTGGGGATAGAACAGCCCTTGCAGCAGAATAGCCGTCAGGCAAGGTAATAATGAACCCCGCAGTAGATAGTAGATAAACGCCAGAAAGCAGGGATAGAGAAACGATCGCGCCGTTCCCGACACCAAATCGTCCTGCACCCAAAGATTTTGATTCAGCACCAGAGAGCCAATGAACCCCATCAGCGGCACGGGCAAAAGCTGAAGGCTGATGCCAAAGGCATAGACGGTTGTAATCAGCCCCAACCCCATCGGCAAAAACTTGTTAAATAAGAGAGGATTAATGCCCAGCGCCGCCGGAATTCGGTAGAAAAAGCTATACCCAGGAGGAGCGATCGACTGAAAGTAGTCGGCAATGCGATCGTTAGGGAACAGGCTCGGATCGAGAAATCGCTGCATCCAGAATACGTGCTGCCGCGCATCATCTTGCACCACATAGTCGGCTCTAAATCCCTGCTGAAGCCCCAGAATGCCAAACAGCACGGCAAAAGTCAGGCTGAGGACAAACCAAAAAATCACCTGCGATCGGGGCACTTTGGCAACAGGAGCGGTCAAAAAATGATGCAATGACAACATGCGGCAGCTCACTGAATAGGCAATGCACAGCTTAAGCAGAATACTACAAAGCCGTAGATTATGGGCAGGTAGCCAATAGACTACAGAAAAGCCAGACTGCTACTTGATGTCATTCAGAATACTTCTCAGGATCAAATATTTTTGAGAGTATCTACATACCTATCTGTTGCTGAACACTATGCCTAAAGTTAAGCAAAATCCCCCTGAAACTCATCTCAGCGATTCGGATCGCTATATAAGCCGTGAGTTGGGCTGGTTAGAATTCAACCGCCGTGTGCTGCATGAAGCCCTAGATCCACGCACACCCCTGCTGGAACGCCTCAAATTCACCGCTATTTTTAGCTCCAATCTAGATGAATTTTTCATGGTGCGGGTGGCAGTGCTGAAAGAGCAGGTAGAGGCAGAGGTGAGCGTCACCTCACCAGATGGGCGATCGCCTCAGGATCAGCTAGAGGCAATCAGCCAGGTGCTACGCCCTATGGTGGCAGAGCAGCACCAAAACTTTGAGAAGGTATTGCGCCCTCAGCTTGCCTCCTATGGCGTAAATTTGGTTGACTATATCGATATCAATAAGAATCAGAAGCAGTTCTTACGGCGATACTTTGACGAGCAGATCTTCCCGGTGCTTACGCCCCTAGCGCATGATCCCAGCCATCCTTTTCCACTGATGTCTAACCTTAGCCTCAACTTGATGGCGCTTGTTCAACATCCTGAAACCCAGGTAGAGCGATATGCCCGCGTTAAAGTACCCAATACTCTCCAGCGCTTCATCACCTTTCCAGAGGAGCTACGGCAATACAACGGAGAAACCTGTCTGTGGCTAGGTGTGCCCCTAGAACAGGTGATTGCTCACAATCTGGAATCTCTCTTTCCCGGCATGACAATTCGGGAATGCTCTCCATTTCGAGTCACCCGCGATGCTGACCTAGAGCTAGAGGAAGACGAGGCTGATGATTTGCTGATTGCCATCCAGCAGGAGCTACGCAAGCGGCAGTTTGGCGGCTCGGTAGTGCGACTAGAGATCCAAGCTTCGGCAACAGTGGCAATGCGAGAAATGCTGATGGAAAAGATGGGGATCAGCGAAAGTGATGTCTATGATGTCTCAGGACTCCTTAACCTGAAGGATTTAATGTCCTTTCTGTCAATTCCCTTGCCGCAGCTCAAAGACGAACCTTGGACTGCCAGCGTGCCGCCCCGTCTACGCTCCCTCCAAGATTCCACAGAGGAATCGCCGGAGAGCATTTTTTCTATCATTCGGCAGGGCGATATTTTAGTGCATCATCCCTACGAATCCTTTAGCGCCTCGGTCGAGAAATTTATTGCGGCGGCGGCTCTAGATCCCAAGGTGCTGGCGATCAAAATGACGCTCTATAGAACTTCTGGAGACTCGCCGATCGTCAAATCCTTGATTACAGCCGCCGAAAATGGTAAACAAGTTGCTGCCTTGATTGAGTTAAAAGCCCGATTTGATGAAGAAAACAACATTAACTGGGCGCGTAAGCTAGAGAAAGCGGGCGTACATGTAGTGTACGGCTTCATTGAGCTAAAGACTCACACCAAGGTCGTGTTAGTGGTGCGGCAAGAGGGCGATCGCATTCGTCTCTACGTCCACATTGGCACGGGTAACTATAACTCCAAAACCGCCAAGCTTTATACTGACCTGGGTTTGTTGAGCTGTCGAGAAGATCTGGGCGCAGATTTGACCCATCTGTTCAACTACCTGACGGGCTTCTCAAAACAGCGATCGTACCGTAAGCTTCTCGTGGCTCCCGTCAACCTGCGCAATCAGATGGTTGCCCTAATTAACCGGGAGGGTGAACATTGCAGAAACGGCAGATCTGGTCACATCATTGCCAAAATGAATGCCCTAGTTGATCCAGACATCATTAAAACTTTGTATGAGGCATCTAACGCCGGAGTGAAAATTGACGTGATCGTGCGCGGCATTTGCTGTCTGCGTCCGGGAGTCAAAGACTTAAGCGAAAACATCCGGGTGATGAGCATCGTCGGGCGCTATCTAGAACACTCACGAATTTTTTACTTTAACAATGATGGAAAAGAGGAAATCTATATCGGCAGCGCCGACTGGATGACTCGCAACCTCGATCGCCGCGTAGAAGCCGTCACGCCTATAGAAGATCCCAATCTGCTGATTGAGCTGAAAGGTATCCTAGACACCTTGATGGCAGATAATCGTCAGGCATGGGATATGCAGAGCGATGGCTCATACATTCAGCGCTGCCCTGCCGAAGGCGAACTTGAGCGCAGCGCCCAGAAGCTGCTGACGGAGAAGGCAACGCGATCGAATAGCCCAACTCTTTAGCGCTTAATCACTCGAAAGGGGACGCTCTGCGCCCCCTTTCAAAAAATCAGTAGATCCAGAAGAGAATATCTTTAGCCAACGATCGACCAGGTGACTCTAAGCGTGCCCGTATTATCGCCGTAGTAGCCTAGCTGATCGTTGTTGACAAAATACACGGTCTCACCGGGTTGCAGCGTCACGGTCTGATGTTTGCCGTGAGCGACAGCCTGATCGCCCTTGACTGCCACCAATGCCGCTGGTGGAATGCCATGGAAGCGAGCGCTGCGCACGTCTCCATCCAGATGACCATCCGCAGACACCATGACGCTATGTCCGGGTGTGCCGCCGTAGTTCCACTCTTGATCGTCGCTGGTAGTAAATTGAACAACGATCGCTCTATCAAAGTTGTTGGTGAACGTCGCATTAGAATCATATTCCTGATTGGCATGGACTGCGATCTCGCCGATCCCCTGGATGGCTAGCGCTTCTAGCGTGGTTTGAGGCGATTCCGTGACCTGGAAGGAACTGACAGGACAAGCGACGCTAGCATCGATCTCTTCAACCTTCCGCACTCTGCGAATTAACAGAATTTCTTCCTCACGGCGGACGATCGTGCGAATGGGCGCAACGCAAACAATGTCTATCTGAGGATTGCGCGGAAAATCATCAAAACTCAAATCTTCTATCTGAATCGGGGTCAAGTTACTCTCGTTCATGATCTACAAATCTGCGAAAGGAAAAAGCTTTCCTTAGAGCTATCACGCAATTCAATAGCAGTCAATAACCCATAGGTGTGACGAATTGAGGGTGCTGCTCCATACCTCTCGCCTGTTTTTTCGGTAAATTATTGGCAACTATAAAGACGCACCGAGTCACGGTAAGCCACGAGGTGAAAAAGGCGAACTCTACCGGGTTTTGAGAGGCGGTGCTTGGGACAGTTCTCGTGAGTTTTGCCGCTCTGCCTCTCGCTACAGCAATACTCAGGGGCGTGGCTCTAAGTCAATAGGTTTTCGCGTTGTGTGTTTGTAGACTTCACCTTGTTAATGTTATTACTAAGGTGCCGAAGCCTACCTCAAATGCTGCATTGGCTGAACCCCGCGATCGTCTGTGAAATTAGGTTTACATCACCGATCGCCTCTACCCAAAATTAACCTGCAAGAATTCATTTTTATGGTCTGAGCAGCTAAGTTTTAGGGTAAATTAGCTAGGGTAGATTACCTACAGACACTTTCCAGAATCATGCCCCATCTCGCCAAGATTCTCGTTTATCCGATTAAGTCACTGGATGGCGTAGAGGTTCCTCAAATTAGCCTTTGGCAAGGAGGGGCGCTAGCACACGATCGTGAGTTTGCCCTATTGGATGAAAAAGGTAAGCTGGTCAACGCTAAGCGTAAGGCTGAAATTCACAAAATTCGGGCTGCCTTTGATCTAGAGGCTCGAATGATTACACTCTGGCTAGAAGGTAATTCTGCGATGCAGTCCTTTCATCTAGATGGCGATCGCCCTGCTCTAGAGGGCTGGTTTTCAGACTACTTTGGATTCCCGGTAACGCTGGCGCAAAACCGTCACATGGGTTTCCCCGACGATACAGAATCTTCGGGTCCGACGATCGTCAGCGTGGCGAGTTTGGAGGCGATCGCCACCTGGTTTGGCATCGGCTTGGAGGAATCTCGCCAGAGATTTCGCGCCAATTTAGAAATTGCCGATGCGCCTGCCTTCTGGGAAGATCAAATCTATAGCGCAATAGGTGGAGGTATCCCGTTTCAGATTGGGGATGTAGAGCTGAAGAGCAGCCATCCTTGCCAGCGCTGCATTGTGCCTACTCGCAACCCCTGGACGGGCGATCGCACTCCCGACTTTCAAGCCAAGTTTAATGCCCATCGAGAAGCCGCTCTACCCGATGGCGCGCCGCGCTCCCAGTTCAACCATTTTTATAAGCTGACCTTAAACACCATTGTTTCACCCTCAGAAGCGGGAAAAATTTTGCGTATGGGCGATCGGGTGAGAGCCGAATACTAATGGCAAAACTCCTAAAATCTCTCTAAAATCTAAAATCTAAAATTTCCCACTCACCCCGGAGCCGATCGTGTTCAAACGCCTTAACCTGCCCAACGACATCCTTTCTCCCGTCTCGCCCTATTGTCACGCCATACAAGCCGGGGATTTCTTGTTTGTCACCGGGCAGCTCGCACAAGATCCAGATACCGGAAAGATTGTCCTGGGATCGATCGAGGAGCAAACCCATCGCGTCATGAAAAACTTGCAGATGGTGCTTGATCATGCTGGATCAGGATTCGATCGCGTCACCATGGCGCGTATCTTTCTCACGGATATTCGCTTCATCGACGATGTGAACAAGATTTACGCCTCCTACTTCAAGCCCGATGAACTGCCAGGGCGCACGACGATCGGTGTAACGGGTTTGGCAGGCATGGGCGACATTGAAATCGATTTAATTGCCTACTGCGGCTAGCGATTCGCTGCTCTTGGGACGATAAGTGCCTTGTAATACTGAACGCAACCTCGTTTCAGACTACGAATGTTCTGTCTCCTGCCTCTGTCGCAACTCAAACGCTATGGCTCGATCGCTCGGAGTTCCGCCCAACGCCTGGACAGTCGATGCTCAAACGGCAGACATCACTCGTCCGCCTTTGCCGCCTCGTCCGATCGTTTTGCCCACCGAAACCAAAACCCTGCGGCTAGACTTGGCAAAAGCGGCGGTGGTAATAATCGATATGCAAAACGATTTTTGTCACCCAGATGGCTGGCTGGCGCATATTGGGGTAGACGTGACTCCGGCGAGAGAAGCGATCGCCCCCCTCAAGTCGTTCGTGCCAGAGCTGCGTCAAGCCCAAGTGCCGATCGTCTGGCTCAACTGGGGCAACCGACCCGATTTGCTCAATATTAGCGCTGGTTTGCGTCACGTCTACAATCCCACGGGCGAGGGCGTGGGACTAGGCGATCCCTTGCCCAGCGGCGCACCTGTCTTAATGAAAGAGAGCTGGGCAGCGGCGGTAGTAGATGAACTGATTCAGGAACCCCATGATATTTACGTCGATAAGTACCGGATGAGCGGCTTTTGGGATACGCCGCTAGACAGCATTCTGCGGAACCTGGGACGCACTACCCTGTTTTTTGCTGGGGTCAACGCCGATCAGTGCGTCATGGCAACGCTGCAAGACGCGAATTTTTTAGGCTACGACTGCATTTTGGTACGCGACTGTACAGCGACGACTTCACCAGAATATTGCCTCAAAGCGACGCTCTACAACGTAAATCAGTGCTTTGGTTTTGTCACAGATTCCCACGCTATTGTGGGGGCAATAGGTGTGAGGGCAATAGGTGCAATAGGCGATCGCTAGACCTTTAATGGAGATTCCAATGGACACGACCTGCGTCATTCCAGTAGTCAAGACTCCCAAAGACTATCAGGCATACCGCATCAGCGCGAAAGACACCAATCGACTGGCGATCGTCTTCGATCCGGTAGTAGCCAATATGTCCCTCACCTACTGTGTTGAGATCTTTGATAAGGGCGGTAAAACCCCACCCAATCGCCATCAACTTGCCGTAGAAATGTTTTTTGTCCTCAAGGGAGAGGGCATCGCCAACTGTGACGGAAAGAATGTGCCCATCCAAGCAGGTGACAGCATTCTTGTGCCGCCTACGGGCACCCACGGCATCGAAAACACGGGCGACGGTCGCCTTTATGCCCTGTGCATCATGGTGCCCAACGAAGACTTTGCTGAACTCATCCGCAGCGGCATACCTGTCGAGTTGGATGCAGAAGATATGGCGGTGCTGAAGCGATCGGATGGATGGGTAAAAAGTTAGTTAATTAGCTAAAGTAGGAACGCTACTCAAATGCCGGAGCGAGTTAATTCTGCTGATGCCCATCTCTACCTCAGACGACTCATCGAAGCTAGAATTCCTAAAGTCGATCGCTCCAGAGAGCAGCGAGGCAGAAGTAGAGCATAAAATTATTGTTCCTCTCTTGCAGTGGCTAGGGTATGAAAGTGGAGACTGGCGATCGCAGGTCAGTTTCGGGAATTCAAAGCTTGACTTTCTCATCTATCCTGAAGAATTTAAGCTCCACTGCCCTCCATTTCTAGTGATTGAGGTTAAAGCACCTGACAAACCAATCAATCAACATGGCTGGCAAATTAATCGGTATATGCGCAAGGTAGGTGCGATGCTTGGGCTGCTTACCAATGGCTCTAGCTTTCAGCTACTTTGTAGATATCAAGACCAGCGTAGACATCAGGATCAGATCGTTGTTATTGCAAACTATTCAGCCAGTGAGTTAGTTGAAAACTTTAGGTTGTTTCACAATCTGCTTTGTAGGGCAACCTGTCTAAAGGTGTGCAATGTAATTTTAAATAATCAGCAGCGCATTAATCAGAAGTTTCTAATACGGGTTGCTGAAGCATTCGGCAATCAAAGCATGCTTTCTTTATTTGAAGAACAGCCGGAGCTAAGTTCTCAATCCTTGCAGAAGGAATCTAATCTGATTCAAAGGAGAAATAAATCAATGATCATCACGGTTTTCAACAATAAGGGCGGAGTTGGTAAGACAACCTTAACGATTAATCTAGCAGCATCCCTAGCAAGACTTGGCAAGCGCGTTTTGCTAATTGATATTGATGCCCAGGCAAACTTATCTACAGGTCTAGGTATTGATCCATTGAATGACGTAGAGCTTGCCAGAAAAAAAGACATTACGCATCTATTGATCGATCCTAGAGTCAAACTTGAGGACGTAATTTACTCGAAGCGCTGGAGTCATAATGATCTTCAACTTGATGTCATTCCTTCTCACATTCGTCTGAGTCGAATGGAAAATGATTTGACTCAAATGGTAGATAGCGATCGCGTTTTGGCAAAAAAATTAAAGAATCATAGCTATGACTTCGTTTTCATTGATCCGCCTCCTTCTTTCGGCAAAGTCAATCGTATTTCTTTAATGGCATCTAACGGGATTTTAGTTCCCACTCAGCTCTCATCCTATCCCATTCGCGCCCTAGAGTACGTTCTTGCTCAGGCTCAAGAAGTCGGAAATTATAAAGACGATCCACTCCCTATTTTGGGAGTAGCGATTAGTATGTATGATCAGCGATCGAATAGCTTTAATCTTTCTATGTTAGAGAAATTGAAAGATATTTTGGAGAAAACTGATGGCGGTAGTCAGGTTAATATCTTTCCTGAAGAAACTTGGATTCCTAGGCTTAACATTGTTTCTCAATGTCCCGAAAAGGGCTATCCCATTCAAGAGGCTGAATTTGATGATCACCTGAGTTCTCAAGAGCGTGAAGCCGCCCAAAAAGCTATGGAGAGATATGACAGGCTTGCCTCTCATTTAATTGGCAGTATCCAATAGGAGTTTTTATATGAGTCAGGAAATTCGGCGCGAACTCATCAGCAAAAACTTAGGGATTATTCCCATTAATCACGGGAAAGTTTATACTTTTCAGATCGCTCTTCCCGATTCTGAAAAGCAAGAAATTTCTCTGGAGCGATCGCAAGCTATTGAGAGCAGCCTCTTACAGCATCAGAGTAATTTAGCCTCACTAATTTTACGCCGTACTGAGAGCTACAGTGATGATACTGAGTATGAGTTAGTTTATGGCGCTGAGTGGCTACAAGTTGCACAAAAACTCGATATTGAGATGCTGTGGGCTTGGGTTTTTGACATGACGGACGAACAAGCTTTAATAGCTAAGTCGGAGTTCTCTCAGTTGTTTGGCTCCTTAATTTATGCGCCAGATAGAAACGAACAGCATTCAGTTGAATCGCCTGATCTTGAACAGATGATCGATCGCAAGCTACAGGCAACCGCCGATTCAATTAAACAAGTTCTAGCTTCGTCTCTAGACAAGTTCAAAGAAGCTTTTGATGATAAGCTCAAGACCCTGCACTACGGCTTAGATCATTTGTCCAGCAGATTCTCTGAAATACCAGAATTATCTGCACAAATCAATGAACTGCGAGAGCAGATAGAATTTTTGGGTTTGAGATCAATAGGTTCACGATCGAAATCTTTACCCTCATTTAATGGGACTCAAATTAATCTGTTGACTGCTAACGATCGAGAAATTATGGATCTTCTCCAGCAGGTGGGTGCCCAGAAACCGCAGATTGAATCTGCGCTCAAAGCGATCGCCCACTGGAAGCAACCAGGAAAAACACTAACTTGGGCAAACCTAGAGCGATCAGCAAAAGCAAAGGCAGGCGCTGAACATAAGGTTCCAGGATTTGCTCAAGGAACACTCAATTACCTCAAGCAAATTGGAGAAATTTGAGCTGACGCTCCTCGGAAAATCAAGCCTCCGAAAATACATCTAACTCAAGAAAACCAGCGATGAAACTCCGATCGCTCCTCCTAATTCTCATCGCCGCCACAATCCTCAGCATTCTTGTAGGCTGGCATCAAGTCAACACGCGATCGCCTGCTGTAGCCGAATATCCGCAAGCTGCTCTACCTGCGGTCAATGCTCAGCGGCTGTGGGCAGACGTAGAGGCTTTGTCCTTCAAGCGATTTGAAGAAGGCGATCGTCAAAAAGCTCGGAACTACATCCTGCAAGAATTACAGAGCGCTGGATGGACAGCGCACCTCCAGGAGTTTCAGGCTCAGGGCTTAAGCGGCATCAACATTCTGGCAGAGCGATCGGGCGCTGATCCGCAGTTGGGCGCAATTTTGCTGGGTGCCCACTACGACACAGTGGCGCTTGCCCCCGGATCTGACGACAACGCTACAGCAGTCGCAGCGGTGCTGGAGGCGGCGAGAATGCTGGGGCAGAAACCCACCCCGCGATCGCTCCAGCTTGCCTTTTTTGATTTAGAAGAAGAAGGACTGCTCGGCAGCCAAGCCTTTGTCGAAACGCTCCAGCCTGAAACGATTCAGGGAGCCGTGATTATGGACATGATTGGCTACACCTGCCACGAGGCGGGATGCCAGTCTTACCCACCCTTACCCATTCAGCCGCCCGTAGACAAAGGGGAGTTTTTAGCGGCGATCGGCGACCAAGGACACCCCGACCTGACCCAAAGCTTGAGCCAAGCTGGAAGGGAGAATTTGCCTCAAGTTTTAACCCTCTCTATTCCCACCCTAGGCGGACTCTCGCCCGATCTGGTTCGCAGTGATCACACGCCCTTCTGGAAAGAAGGCATTGGCGCAGTCTTGCTCACCGACACTGCCAACTTTCGCAATCCCCACTACCACCAGCCCAGCGATACGTTAGAGACGATCGATCGAGACTTCTTCGTTGGCTCAGCGCAAATTGTAATCAACGCAGTCACCG
>CASBQM010000822.1 GCA_949127645.1 Synechococcales cyanobacterium PMM_0036 | reverse complement strand
TCAAAGCTGCTGGTCAGGTGGCGAGAGATTGTCAATAGAAAAGTCCAGTCCTACTGTGAGGAGCATTCGTTAAGAAAACCAAACAGATACACAACTATTCAGCCTAGCGGCACAAAAAGCTTACTGACTGGGGCTTCCCCAGGCTGGCACCCGCCAAAAGCACAGCAATATATTCGCAGGATTACTTTTAGCAAGGGTCATCCGGTCGCACTAGCTTGTCTTGACTACGGGTATTCAATAGTACCTGGGCAATCAGACACAGACGATTCGGGTGATTTATTGACAAATCCTTTTGATGAGAAATGCACAGAATGGTTGGTCGAAATACCAGTGGAGGTATCTTGGGCTAAACTGGCAGGAGTGGAGAAAATAAATATTGAAGAATTCTCCGCTTTAGCCCAACTGGATTTTTACATGAAAGTCCAGAACATGTATACCACACATAATACCTCGGCAACGATCGAGCTTATGCAGTCCGAGATTGAATGTGTAGCCGATCGGATCTACAGAGCCATTCAAAGTGATGAGGGCTATATTAGCGTTGCCATGCTACCTCGCCATAACGTCCCTTTTCCCAGGCTTCCGTTTGAAAAGATAGACAGGCAGACATTTTTATCCTTATCGGACTCCGTGAGACAAAGACAAAAAGAACCAGATTTTCACCAATCCTACGCTAGGCATAGATCTGAGATATTTACTCCAGAATTAGCTCCGGTCGAATGCGGTACTTCTGGATGTGTGTTATGATGTAAAAAGCTACCGATACATAAAGCTAATTTCGATGCGTATCTGTTAGCTCCTTAAAGGTTACAAAAAAGTCAGTTTTTTAAAGAAAAAACTGACTTTCATTATATGTGGTAAAAACAATGCAAAATACTTCTTTTCTCGGCACTAACTTAGGTGAATGTTCTTATTACTCCACAGAGTTACCATTCTTAGATCTTTTCAAGACCTCTTCTGGGTGGATAGCGGGTAACGATAGCACTTGGTCTACAGGCGAAGAGTCTCAGATTGACATTGACCAGTATGGATGGGTTAAATCCTTACCTGGTAAGAGCAGTAACCTAAAATTCACTAGAGTCAGTACCTTATTAAATAGAGTCATGAAGGATAAATATCCATCTGGCAACTACGTTGTCCTCTATGACGGCACAGGGCAAATAAGCTATAAATTTGATGCCACATTGCGATCGTCATCTCCGGGCAGGGATGTTATTTATGCAGATGCCTCGTTGGATGCTGGTATTTGCCTTACTATTGAAAGCACAGACACCAAGGGCACTGGGGACTATCTTAGAAACATCCGGATTGTGCAAGCTGAACATGAAGCAGATTATCAAAATATTTTTAATCCACTTTTTTTGGAAAAACTCAAGCATTACAAAGCCATCAGATTTATGTGTTGGGGGCAGATAAATAACTCTCCCCAAAAGCAATGGTCTAGAAGACCATTGCCGCAACAAGCATTCTATAACTCAAACTTACCCCAGTCAAGCATTGCTCTAGACGCTAGCATCCCGATCGAAATAATGATTGCTCTAGCCAACCGATTGCAAGTCAGCCCTTGGTTCAATATCCCTCATATGGCTGACGATGACTATGTGACTAACTTAGCTGCATTGATAAAAGCATCTTTGTTATCAACCTTATCTTTTTATATAGAGTATAGCAACGAAGTCTGGAACTATCAGTTTCAACAAGCTAAGTGGGTAGAACAAGAAGGAATCAAAGCATGGTCATCTAACTCAGACACTAGCCTAGCCAGAAATAATTGGTATGGTTTGAGGACAGTCCAAATATCTAAAATATTTAAACAGGTCTTCTCTGATAATCCTGGTCGGGTTAAATGTGTCCTAAGCGGTCAAGCCGCCAATCCTCAGATAATTAAAGATATCATCTCATCCACACTGGCTAACGTGGATGTGTGCGGGGCTATTTTTGGCATAGCGATCGCCCCATATTTTGGGATGGAGTATGGAGATCCGTATCCGTCTACCACCTCAGACATCCAAGGTTTAACGGTAAATCAATTAATTAAAAAACTTCACAGAGATTCCATCCTTAAAACCTACGATGTGATCGATTATCATGCTGTAATAGCTTCACAGCATAATGTTAAGTTACTATCTTATGAAGGAGGGCAAAGTCTTGTTGGATACAATGGGGCAGAAAATAACGGTCAGCTTTCTACTTTGTTTATGAACGCTAATCGAGATCAAGGGATGTATTCTTTATATCTTAGTATGCTTGATTATTGGAGTAAAACTGAGGGAACAGAAGCTTTCATGCATTTTATAAATATTGGCACACCCAGTAAATGGGGCAGTTGGGGTGCCCTAGAATATTTACTGCAAGTAGATTCTCCGAAATATAACGCATTGCAGTGGTTTATGACTATCATGTCTGGGTGTAAAACATTTGATTCAAAAATAGCTTAAAACAAAGGAGCCTCCTGAACGTTCAGGAGGCTCCTTTGTTTGTGCCTAAAAAGTTAACTTATTCCTGTAAATGCAGGAAACTTTGCAGCAATAAGTTTTTCAACTTGAGACATCTCCGTTACAGTCATCCCAGTTTTCACTAGGCTGAAAAATGCTATGTCACCATAAAAAGGATATGAATTAGCAGAACTTGTATTTTCATTGGTTATCTGACCAATAACCAGCGCTCTACGATCAACTTCTAAAGGATAAGGAGTTATTGTACCCTCCAAGCTGGCGATACCGTTGTAACGGACATGAAAATTCCCCGCATCGTTTATGGTAAAAGATATTAGACCCCAAGCATCATAAGCTATTACTGAGTCTGTCGTGAGAATGTGTTTAGAAGGATCGTTAATAGTGTCTACGCCCCAATACTCCGCAGTAAAGTTGCGTTGATATATAAACAATCCGATCGCATTGCGATAAGCATTGTTATCTGTCGCGTTACCGTTACCATCAAGAGTAGATCCTCCGAGATAAAATATTGTGCAATAATTGTTTATGCTTGAATTGTTAGGCTTAACCAAGGCAAAACAAGTGAAGCCTGCACTGGGGTCAAAATTAGCATGTGGAACCGGAAGATTGAGATATTTTGTTCCGTCAAACCGACCAACTGACTTAGTTCCTAACCCATTAGCAATTTTTACCGGAGACAAAGTTACGTCCGTTGGTGCTGTAGCGTTAAAGGCGTAAGGTGACTCGTCTGTAACAGTTAAGATTCTTGAACTACTGTCTGCTGTTGAGTCTGCATCAAAATTTAGCACAGGGCAAAATAACGGATACAATATCGGGGATGCTGGATGATTAGCCGTCAAGGGCTCTGCTCCAGAGACATAAGCATAAGTTCCACTTAACGTTTTACCCGCATCTGCGCTGTTGAATGTCATTATTCCGGTCAGTGGGTTTATGGATACTTGGTTTGAGCCAGGTAATGTATTCCCATCTGATAAAACCTGTGCAGCACTTTGATAGCCAGAGATCTGAACTGTTTGGAACTGCAAAGCATCGTATTCAAAGCTATGCCAAGTTAGATCTGATGAAGAGTTGGTAGGTACGAATGGGGAAGCTGGGACAGCGACTGCATATGGCGGTGTCGCAGGAATAGTCCCGGCAAGTGTTTGGTTCTTTATCAATGGTTTGTAGTAAAGAGATTGCTTATAGTACAAAGTCTCTACGTTGGTTTTAAACTTACCGTAACAGAATGCCTGAGTATAGTAGTCCGTAGCCGTATACGATCGAGACGATGTTCCTTCGACAAAGCTTAAAGAGAGTCCATCTAAAGCTGTCTGAGTATCAGCATGAGTTAGCTTTGCGTTAGTGTTACCTAGCATCCATGTGGTTCCATCCCAGCCATAATTCTGCCATTGCCCTGAATCAGAAACTCGCAAGAAACTGCCTAAGAGTAAAACTTGTTCTCCCAAGTAGACACTTGAATAATACTCCGCTCTTGCATTACCAATATCGGTAGCTTGCATTGTTAAGGATACAAAAGTATCTGTAGTCACGTTAACCATGCGACTTCCGGTAAATAGGTTTTCCTCAATAAAACAGACATAACCGTTTAAAATCGGATCTTGATAAGCGGCACTGTTGAGCCTCATGTCAGAATTAGACTGAACTCCCCAATTTAATTTGAAATAAAGAAGAACATTATACCCTGTATTGAGTACCCAGTGACTTCCAGTGTCGGAGACGTCAAAACCATTAGGGCTTGCAGAACGTACCGTGCCACTGGATTGGATGGTATAGGAGTTACCTTCAGCAATTGCAGTTAATCCAGCTAAACTCCACCAAACCACTTTGACAGTAGTACCTGAATCTAATGAATAAGCTATAGCTAGATTGTCGTTTACATTCTCTGGATCTACTTTTAGGTAAAGGACTGCACCAAAGTTATTGGGAGTCAGATCGCTATAGCTAAAAGTTAGAGACGTAGTCCAGCTATCACTGTTAAATAGTCCATCATTGAAGACGGCAAAGACTCGGTCATTTCTACCAACATCAACGCCATAGCAAGGAACATTCCGTAGTTGAGTAACAGAACCCCCTGGGACGCACTTAAACAAGCCATTTTGACTACACGCTACGTAAATATTACCTGTTGAGCTTACTGCTACTTGGTGTATGTTGGCAACGTTCAATGATGGGTTTGTATTTGAGTCCCAGTTGTGGTAAGTATTAAAGAATACATCTAGCAGTGTGATGCCAGAAGCATCATACTGGACAATCTGACTTTTGTTGTACTTAATTGTTTTGTCAGTTTTTCTCCAGCCATGTATCCCAGTTACAGAAGGAGTATAGGAGTTCAATAGGGGCACGGGAACGCCTAAAATGTCTATCCAGTTATTGTCGGTAAAACCAAAAGTCTTTAAAGTTGACAGTGTGTAACTAGCTGTTCCAATGTTCCCTCCGTTTACAATGCGAATCTTATATATTGTTGGAAATATTCCATTCCATGTGCCACTAAAATTAAAATCTCCAGTACCAGACGCTAAAGTCTGAGGATCGTAGAAAGGAGTTGTTGCATTAGATGAATGAGAGAACTTTAATTGTTGAGGATCAGATCCAGGTAAAAACTCATGGATATTGTATGCTGAAAGTGTTGGCGTATTTGCTGCGTTACCAGAAGCAATCGCACGGGGATCACTGCATCCAGTTAACACAGAGTTAATTATTCTTCCTACCCTTTCTGTCTGAGCAAATTGTCTCTCCATTTTGATTTTGAAGAGTTTCGGAAAAACTGTCTGAGTCAAAGGACATGAGTTGGGTTCGTAGTAGTAACATGACGCAAATGAAGCAGTAAAATTATCACCGTAATTGAGTGGGTTTATGGGATCTACGATATTGGTCATCCCTGAAGATCCGCATGGTGTCGAGGTAGTAGCTAAATTTATAGAATTGGTATTACCACTAGGTATTACGCCAAACATCGCTGCTATAAAGTCACCTATAAAATGCGGGGTCACATTTAGCCCACCACCATTACCGCTTACAATCTGCACCCTATAGAGGATAT
Organism: Synechococcales cyanobacterium PMM_0036; assembly: GCA_949127645.1. GTDB lineage: Bacteria > Cyanobacteriota > Cyanobacteriia > Elainellales > Elainellaceae > Drouetiella. The sequence goes on along the minus strand of CASBQM010000822.1, from coordinate 12,490 downwards.
CGATGATGTCAGTCGGACCTTGAGAACATGGAGTCGCTAATAGCACATAAGCCAATGCTGTCGTGCTTTGCTGACTGCTATAGGAGTTAGCTGAAGCCAGATACCCCAAACAAACTGTAGAAAATGTTCTAGTAGCCCCAGTAAACAATATCCGGTTATGAATCTCTCCGTATGGCGTGGGCACGTTTCTATATACGTCTGGAGAGACTGTATTTGGTGGGACGAAACCAGTCGCTATGATCCCACCTACTTTAGGATTATTTTTCTTGGGAACGTTGGTCGCAACGCTAAGAGATATTGTCGCAGGCCGTCCGGGATTAGTGAATATTGGGGCTGGAAAACGGTTATCTTGATACCCATTTAACATTTGGAGAATGGCATAGTCCGTGACTACACTATTATCTTGTCCAGCGTCAACTATGACTGTACTACCTGAAGTGACCTGCTCTCTAACTTCACCAGTCTCAGCATTGGTGATTTTTATCGCTACAGTACCGTTAACTTCCATTTTTGTTTATCCTATGATTAATTTTGTGGTATTGAACTGATAAGGCAAATGTGTCATTGATGAAAATATGTCATCAATACTTGGTTGTATTATTTGTCCTTGAACATCTTTTTCTACAAGTCTCGCAAACTTAAAGTAAGTTTGCGGCATGACTGCACCAGCTAAATCCTCAATACTTGGCTGAACGATGGGACTATTAACGTTGATCGGTACAATGTTAATGTGAAACGCATAGCTTAACGCATTGACGCTTCCCTTCATATCGTCTAGTCCAGGCTTAGGGATAGAACTATCTATCATTAAAGTTTTACTTGGTAAGCCCAAAGTCTTTAATGAATCTTTGTCTATCCAAATTGGCTGGCTATAAGATTTAGTCTCCGTGAGCTTGTTTTTATACCGACTTACAATCCTAACTAAGTTAGGGATATCTACCTCTTGCTGGATAGGAGTATTGACTAAATGCTCCTGTACATCGTTAAATATTCCATTCGTCTGAACTTGAAAAACTGTGCTATGCAGTAAGTTAGTGATCTCTGGCATCAGCCAGCCTATGTACAGATGAGAATCGTCTCCTAAATAAAAACTACCAGATCTAGATCTAGGTGGAATAGATCCTGATGCAACTAGGGTGGTAACAGTGGAAGGTGGTGAATATGGTAATCCATAAGCTTCAATGCTTGGCTTAACTATCTTAGACGTCGGGGCAGTATAAATGCTTAAGATGTCCGATGATTGATATCTCCCAGTTCCTACCGTCACCTTAAGAGTAATTATCGTTGACTCAAGATCTAGCACAGAGGCAGATGATAAACCAAACACCCACGGATTAATGACCGTTGGATCTGAAAAAGTAATCTGTCTTCCTGATATTTGACTCCATAAAATAGGAGCAGTTGGGTCGTCTACCGCAGCAGATCGAATCTGGATTGAATCAGAACACATGACGTATAAAGATTTTCCAGCGGTGACTTTTGGCGTAGATTTACCAGACGGAACATAGAAAAAACGACTAAGCACTTATTTCTCCCTCTGGTTCTCCTTGTGGGACAAACTCATCTACGTTAACACAATCTTCAGTTGACCCCTTTAAAACTTTTCTTGCTTTATGATTTAAGCTTTCTAGTGCTTCTGCTAGCGTTTCAACCACCGAAGCTTCAAACCATCCGGCTTCAACCAGTATTTTGGCTGCTTCCATTTCTTCCATAGAACTGCCTAACACCCTCTGGATTGCCCACTGTGGCGGTCCTCGTCTTGTCTTTCTATGAGTCTTTTTGATGGAAATTAAATTTTGCTCGTTATCATAAATTTCTTCTTGCATAGACCATTCTTCGATCGCACCGTCTCGTAAATATTCCATTAACCCCCGTTTTGCATATATTTTGAGATCTTCGTCACAATTCTTTCTGAAGTGTTCTTGTGCTTCTAGGACAGCTTGATTGAACTCAGGACGTTGTTGCCGCCATCTATAATAAATTGTTCTGGAGACATCTCCTGCTATACAAGCATCTCTGTCTCCTCCTTGGGTACGAATAGATTCTAGAATAGCATCAATGGTTTCTTTTTGATATTTAGCGCCCATTAGTATTTTGCATACACTATCGAGTTTCATCATATCATGCCAAGTATAAACTCACTGTCAAAATCTATCGAGAGGCAAACATACTCTAATAAAAAACAAAGAGAAGCTTTTGTAGCTAAAAAGAATGTAGAAAAAGAGCTAGCTATCAGCAAGTGGTATCAAGAGGGCGGAGATGTCTTTCTAGAATGGGTTAAAGAACATTACCGGATGTATACCGGAGATTCTTTAAGATGGGATGAACCGTTCTTAGAAGAGTTTTATCTATTATTGGGAACCCCTTGGGTAGAAAGGCTGATTATCTCCAAGCCTTCTCAGGTCGGCTATACAGAAGCTCTTATTGCCTTTACTGCATTCTTTTTGGCATATTTAAGACTACCCATAGGTTTTGGTTTTGAAGAAGATAAGAAACTTAACGATATCGTTGGCTCTAGGATTCAGTTAGCCTTTGACCATTGTGAGCCAATAAAACTACTGAGTAGTTCTTTACGGACTTTTACTGGTCGCAGTGACATTGACCAAAAAAGAAGCATTACCGTTTCGGGCGTTAAGGCAAGTTTCTTCTACGCCAGAACAAAGAGTAAGAGTTCTGAAGAACAAGCAGCAAGACAAGCCGCATCTTCTTATTCATCTTGGAGCGCCTGCGGTATTGTTGCTGATGAGATAGAACTATGGCCAGCCAAGGTGCTTTCGATCGTAAAAAGAAGGATGGACCGATCGCCTTTATTGACAAAGTTATTTCGTTGCGGCTCTACCCCTGGCGCAGAGGGTGGCATCGTAGATGGAGAAGTAAGAAATTCTAAGTATCGCTTTGAGTGGCACTTTAATTGCTCAGAATGCGGCAAGGCTCAAGTCCTTGACCCATTTGGTAATTTCTTGAGATGCACAAGCATAACTGATAATGGCATAGAAAAGAAAGTATTTGCAGATCCTATCGGTAGACCCATATCTTGGTTTCATAGCGATCGGGATAATCCTATAGAGTCAGCTTTTATTGGATGTAAGCATTGTGAGCAAGCCGTAGACCGGGATAGCATCTCTGCCGGAGAATTTATTTGTGTAAATAATCATATTGCTTTAAGAGACTTTTGCCACCAGCTCACCATAGACAAGCAAGTGGAGCATGAGTCGGTCGCGCTACTATTACCTAGGCTAGCTTCTTTACTCTTTAACCCGATCGAATGGATTAGAGAGCAAATCACTAGCACCAGTCCCTCGGATGGGTTCCAGCAAGGCTTAGGGAAGCCTTTTTCTTTGGGCGGAGGGAAGATAGAACCATCGCACTTACAGAAATGTGTCGGCATCTCCTTGCCGGATGAGTTTAAGGTAAAACCTGATTTAATCATTGTCGGGCTAGATCAGGGTAGACACTCTAGCTATGCCGTAAAACAAGAATGGCACTTTGCTGATTTTCCGGATAAAGATGCCAAGTGGAAGTATGCCTTTAAAAAGATCACATGGTGGGGTGAAGTCAATGGATTTGAGTGGCTAGAAGATTTTGTGAAAGAACATAATGTTGATCTGATCTGTGCAGACAACGAACCAGAGTACAACATGGCTACTGCATACGCTTTAAAACATCCACCCCATGCCTACAATAGCAAGTCAGCTCCCAAAGGACAGGTATTTTTGGGCGATCAGGGAGAGCTAAAAGGACTGGGCTTTCGTAGGACTATCCGTAAAATAAAAGATATGGGCGACGGTAAAGAGCGCTATAGGGGTAGAGAACTGACTCAAGAAAAAGATGTTGTTGTCTATTTGATCGATCGCACCTTTGGACTAGATTCAGTCCGAGATCGGATCTTTAGAAGTCTACAAAGTTTTCCTGCTGATACTTCATACAATTCTGGAGACAAAGGTAACTTTTTGTACCATTACACCACTAGCGATCGGATTCATCGTCAATCCAGCAGAAACGTTGATGATATCCAATGGGTAAAACCATCAGGTCTACCAGACCATTATTTTCATGCAGATAGTTTCGGAGAAGTTCTTTGTCTTGCTAGTCTCTACGAGCCAGGTATTCGTCGGGAGATGGCTTTTGATGCGATCAACTTTATCTAAAAGAAGTTCGGGAGCGCATATTAAACATATCTTTTGTTATTTGCGTCTTGGAGCATTAACGCGATATGAGCTGGGACTCCGTAGGCTCCAACTCTTGGATGCACTCTATCCCAAACATCCCTGTCTGTAATAAATGCAGCGGCTCGTCCAGTGGTGGGGATATCAGGGATTGAATATAAACTTACCGTTCCTCCAGAGACAGCGACAGGGATATTATTGTGCCAAAGCGCTTCTCCAGTAGCATAGTTAGGGTTCCCTTGAACTCTGATACTCCAGCTTACTAAGGTATATCCAGCATATTGAGTGTAATGATCTACCTGATATGATGTACCTTCAGGTAATGGATTGGTGTCGATCGTTACAACTGGGATACCAAGCCCATTAACTGTATTCGTTAGTTTTGCCCTGAATAACGGATTGAGCATTATTTTGTTACTCGGTAGATCTTGCTCCCACCATGATAATATCTATCCATCTCCTCAAGTGAACCCTTCCAGTTGAACTTAGCCTTAGAGCTAGAATTGGATAGAATTACAGCCGCACCTGGAGCAATAACAACTCCAATATGCTCTCCAGGGACAAGCCAGATGTCACCAGGCTGCGCAGTATTTAATGGCACAACTGGTTGACCTCTGCCTGAATTTAATGCCGCTTCTACTTCGGCTACAGCAGTATCGCCCATAGGCTGTATCCCTGCTTTTGGGAAAACTAGATGATTTATGCACCAAGCACAGGCTTTATACCCGCCTTCTGGACCAGACGATGAATCAGCTCCAAAGGATGCTAGTGCTGCTTGATAAATTGCCCCATTTATCCCACCTGGAGGTGGAGCTGCGCCAGTTACAACCGCAGCACCATTTGCTCCTGTAGCTAGTGGGTCATGGGCAAATGCTTGTGTTTGTGGAGCATTAGGATCTGGCTTATACGCAAAGATTTCAGCTTGTAAGGTTGGCCCAAAATAATACACAATTTCTCTTACTGTGTATTCTCCATCAAGCTCACCTCCAAAACCTTTAACGTTAAAAGTTTTTTGGGCATCTAGATCTAATACATCCGGCTGACTTGCAACATCAACTATACAATGAAAAGAATGAGTATTGGCATTATCTAATAACTGTATACCTAGAGCCATACTCAAAGCATCAGAGGCAGACTGCGCTCCAGTAAGCTGTCTATTACTGTTAGCATCTACGCATCCTACCCCATAACCAGATGGTTGATTCGGACTAGCCGCACCGTTAAGTCCTCCAGTAATGTTTTTTAAACATTTCTGAATAATCTCCATGAATTCCCTGTTACCTTTTTCTTGGGCAGGTATAGGGTTATTTGGTTTTCCAGTATTTAGGATATAACGTACATTAAGAAAGTCTCCGGCATTAATATAAGGTCTAAGATCGTGACTAGCTAGCTGACCTCCACTGCCTTCCCATATTGCACATTTTGCCGAGATAACTGGGTCCATTGCTAAATCTGGATGTGCGACTAAATCTTGCCCTACAACCTTACTCGCAGCGGCATAACAATCCTTCCAGGTCATTTGAAAAAAACCCCTGCCCCTGTAAGGGTCGTATCTGTACGGGCCACCCTCTTCGAGGTTAGGAGCAAATGTTCCAGTTTCTACTGTTACGATCGCTATTATCGCAACTACATGATTCCTCGTTGTCCAACCTTGAGCTGCCATTTCCGCAGCTAAATATGGGAAATATTTTATTACATGGTTACGGTTTAACTCCGGCGAACTTGCCATTATTTGATCTACAGTTGGAGATGTAGGAAATGGTAAAGAACCAGATGCTGGACTTACTGGAGAAGAAGACGGTGGGGTAGGCATATCAATATTTCCATCTACGACGAGTTCCTTTATTTATGAGGTCTATATGCATGAAATTTCCTGACTTACCATCACTGAGAGCCAATCCTGCTGGCCATGTAGGATCAAGTTTTGCATAAAGACTTTTGTATCCAGGAAAATAAATATCAACCGCAGATCCATTCATATGAAGTCCTGCCATACCATTTATAGCATCCCTGATATTATCTTTTGGGTTTTGAAGCCAACTAATAATCTGCCATTTTTGTCCAGGTCCTAAAGTCGATAAGGTCATAGCCGTTATTTCGGTCGCAATGTTTACTATGCCTTGCATAATTTCTGGAGTACTGGGAACCCTAGAACCTTGCTTAGTTGCATCTCCCCAAGTATAAGGTGAGCCAGGAATTATAGGATCTGTTAGCTTGACTTGACCCCATGAGCTTGCGATGACTCCAGTAGAATGCGGCACAGCCACTTCCGGAGTGACTACAGTTGCACCAACAGGAGCCTTATTGTTGATGTCAAAACCACTTACAGTCACAGCCCCACTATTCTGAAGGTGAACATTAGTTCTTTTTTCAATTGATGGATGCCCAACAAAAGCCGCCCTATTTTGGATGTAATCTAGGACTACAGAAGTAGCCATGCCTTGCCCTGGAGCTACAGTTGCGACGGTATTCCCACTAACTGCGATAACCCCACCTTGTAGTGCCTGCTCCATTGCTGCTGCACCGATTTTACTTTGTTGAAGCTGTACCGCACCCATTTTTTCAAGCTTGACGGGGTTTCTATCCATAAACTTTAAGTGCGGGGTTCCTTTTGTAAAAATCTCAGCCAATGACTGTTTGCCTGCTTGATCCGCAGTCACAGCAAAAGACAAGTTTTCTAAAGTTTGTGTTGATTGTACGCTAACTGGAGCAGCAGAAGCCACCCCAGTAGTGGGAGGTGGAGCATTAGTAGGTGGTGTATTAGTAGTAACACCGCTAGTTGTTGTTCCGGTTGATGTACTGGTGGGAGGCACTATTGTTGCTGCATTTATGGTTCCATTTTGGGCTAAAGATAAAGCAGTAGCGACCGATGGAGTGACAGTCAATACCTGACCAGATGACACTTTATGGTCGTTTATCACGATTACGGCTGTTTTTCCATTAGCGGGATTAGTTACTTTAACTTGGGTGCCATAAGGTAATGTCGCATGGCTCCCCGTCATAGTTGTTGGGTCGTAAGGCTTGCCATCTGAGGTGTTGCCAGTCTTTGCTGTTGCGCCTATCCCCGCATGTCCTTGAAATTGTGTGCTGGTCTGAGTCTGGTTTGTTATCGTAGGTGCAACGACTGGCTGACTGGCATTGGATGTCGGCGTTGCAGCAGCCGTTGTTTCCTGCATCCCATAAGCATTATCTACTGCCTTAATTATTGTCGCTCCGGGCATTCTCCTTCCCAACGTCAAGATCTTTCCCATAAATTTGTTAACTTTGTATCCGTTAACGAACCCAATCTCTATCTCAATATTTTGTAGAGGTCCAATTTTTTCTCTGATTGTGCCTGTTGGGTCGTTGACAGCTAAAACCAGGGTGGAGTGCTGATATGTCGATAATCTTAGATGAGGATTATTTATTTGCAGCATGTCCCCACTTAACGAGTCAAGCAGTACTTCAGCAACAGGAGGTACCGCATCGATCGCTGCATTTCCTGTAGGTGCGGCTGATGAGACTAATTGATCTATTGCCTTAGTTGTGTCCCCAGATGTCACTCCAAGTTGTCCAAGAACACTAGGCGTAGAACCCGCATTCTGTCCATTAAATGTAGAAAAATTTATATTATTGCTTACAGCTAAACTTGGGACTGGAGTTGGTTGTGGGAGTGGGGATGGAGACGGAGTTGATGTCGGTACGCTAGCGTTTTGTGTCGGTTGTATAGAAAAAGTTGCTGGAGCTACTGATACTGGAGATGATGTAGTATTAGGGATGACAGTGTTTGTCCCTGAACCGGACGTTGAATTGCCAGGAAGGTTGAACCCAGGTATCGTGGTGTTATTGCTGACTCTGATCGTATTTCCAGGCGTAATGGGAGAGCTGAAAGTTCCAGCAAATATGGGAGTATAGGGGGCTGCGCTAAAGGTTGTCGGGGAACCAGCCGGAGGCGGAGGCGTAGTTCCAGAAGGTACTCCACCTATTTTAATTCGATAATAATAATGTCCAGTATCGCCAGCATTGGGCTGATCTTTTACGGTCGCTTGACTTGCTGCCGTACTTTGAGCTATCAGTTTATCGATCGCCGCAGTGACATCCCCTAACGTCAGCCTGATCGTGCCACTCGCTGAATCCGAGATTGTGTATGGATTCTGTCCAGAAAAGGTTGGTATAGAGATATTTGCGAACCCAGTGGGATTCGCAAGTGTTGCGGATTTAATTGGTTCTACACTAGGTTTAATTGGCTCAGTCATGATCAAGTAAATGGTTTTTACTCAATCATAACTTAGGCATTATAAACTAAGAAACGTCTTTCAGATAGAACTGCATATAATCGTAAGGCGTTGGGAATTTGTCTCGGTCTATCATGTTTTCCATCAACGCATGGCTATCTGGTTCGTACCCATCTTTAATCACTTTGAAGACATAGGAGTAAATACTTTCATCAAGCTTAAAATTAACTACACGATCTTTTATCAAAAAAGAACCGTGCCTTGCCGACCATCCAGTATTAGTATGCTCCGTAATTTTTATTGCAATGGTTGAGGACGATTCTTCTTGAAACCTTGCGTTAACTATTTCTGTTGCTTTCTTAAAATCAATCCGTTCTCCAGCATCAATGAGCGCCTGCATCTCCTTGATTACACCAAATTTGTCCAAAGGCTCTAAATCACTCAAAACGCTTGAGACTATATTCTTCGGCAGCAGGTGCAGGCTAAACATTTCATTGTGCTTATCGATAAGCCATTGCACCGCAAAAGCGGATGGGCTGTCCATCCGCTTCATAATATTGAGGTCAAACAACACGTTATTATATTTTGTTGGAGATGCTAGTTCACCTAGCAGATCAAAAGACACAATTCGGGACGTAGCATTCTTGATGATAGGCTTATACTCAACGTCTAACGTCTCAACCTTGCCACAATACTCGATCGCAATATTAAAGCTTGAGCATTGGTCCCAAGGATCAACCACCTCTAAGTCATCAGAGGGCAAAGCCTCAGCCACAGGATCTTGAACGGTATAGTCCTCTTCTTCCTCCTCTACGGCCGAGAGGATGGGTTCATCTGCGACAAAAGCCGTTTGGGTGTGCGGTTCTGCCTGAACCGTAATGGCTAGTCCTAACCTGCTGCCTAATTCCCCTTCCACGAATTTCAGAAAGCTTTCTCTTTCAGCTTCCGGCACAGATTCTACAGAATTAATTATCTGCTGTATCCCTTGTTCTGCTTGACTCTTACTGTTCAGCAGTACATTTAATCTTGCCTTTAACTCAGATAAGGCTTTCTCTTGGTCTGCTATCCGCTCTTGTATAACACTGCCCATAGCCTTTAAGTCCAGATAAATAGGTTTACTGTTCTAATCTATCTTATTTTTACGTCACTGGTGTCACTTTGTCATATATCAATTCCTTATCGTATGTACGACATCCTATAAGATTATGTTAATAATACTCAGTGTCATCGGTGTTACAGATATAAAAGAATTAATATACAATGTCAGTGTACTGTCTAACAGATGATAATATGGCAACGGATAAGAATAGAGTCACAGGGTATTTAGACGATCGAGTGTACCGCAGACTACAAGACTACATGAAGGAGATAAATGCTGATTCAGAGTCTAGGGCAATAAACAGCATCATAGAAGCTTACTTAGCCACAGAGCCTATATTGCTGAAGTACTACCCTGAAGAGAGTGTAGTCTATAAATATAGAAGCCTGGTCTATGCTTTGCTGGATCATTACGTTCTTTTTTGTGAAATTTCAGCCGACTTCTATAAAGACAAGTCTTTAACCGAGCTATTGTTCAGTCGTGATAGAACGACGCAGTGGAGGAAGTTTTTTGATAAAGAAGGGCTGATAGGAGAGGTGAAACTACTCCATAGTGGGATAAGCCCTACCACATGGAACCCCGTATCAGGCACCGTAAAGAACATTGTTAAGCTTGATCGATACATAAAGATCCGAGAAGAGTTACCAATACTTACAAGTCTTGTCGGAGATTTAATCTACAGTATTAGATTAGACCAAAGCTTTAAAGACGAGTTAGAGTATTGTTGGCATAGTGCTAGATTTCAGAATTTAAAGATAGAGTCAATAAAGAAAGAAAAGGATCTTTGTACGGCTTTACAGAATTTAACGCTACCAGATAAAGAGGATACTCTTTTCTTGTTGATCTCTCCCTTTATCACTGGAATTCCCATAAAGATCCAAGAATCAATTTAAAATAAAAAGCAGCTCAAGGCTGCTTTTTTCTTTATAAGCATAGTCTTGACAAAGAATATATAATGAGTTCTTGTACAGCTACGTCTAAGAACTAAAAACGAAGTATGGTCTTACAAACTTTAGGCTTCAGTAATGCCGAGCCAGAATCCAGCACAGAAGTCGTTGGAATTTTACCGAATTCTATTAATGTCGAAGATATTAAGTATGAGACATACACCATAGGCGACATCCCAGGTGGGGAATTACCGGAACTCCCTATTGGATTTTTCTATACTGGAGCAGATGGTCATGAGCAAAAGATCACTAAATATTCTGTTGTTCCGGATGTGGACATGGGAAATTACAGCCTAATTTTAGGCTTAAAAGAAAATCAAGGCAGTCAAAAAGTAATCGAGACTCTTTCAAGTTTTCTTGGCGAAGTAATCGATAAGATAGGGGATTATTCTCCAAAGGTGATTGCCCAGAGCATGAAGATTTCCGTGACGAAGTTATTTAGCCAGATGTATTTGGCTGATATAACTACAATGATCTTTGGAGTCCGGATGGCGGCTATTGGCCGGGAGATCGCTTGTAATGTAGAATGCCCAGCGCCATGCAATACAATGTGCCGGGACAATCCTAAAGAAGGAAGGGATCTTCACAGCTTGGATGTCGTAAAGATCCGTTCTATGACAGGAATAGACACTAAGCCCTTGTTTCGGTTTGAACTTCCCATAGGGGTTTATGATGGAGAGTCTACCATCAAAAACTTGTATTTTCAGCCATTGAAGTTTGAAGATTTATCTTATTTCATGCAAAGTGGTAAGCCCACGGTATCGGATGTCCAGTTAGCCATAGCCATGATTTCTGATATTCCCGAATCTAAACGATATAACATGGTAAGGGGGAAGAAGTTTTCTATAGAGTTATACAAAAGCATGAGGGCGGCTGATGCTGGGGCTTTAATTCAAGCCATGCAACGGATACAGCCAGGATTAGAACCATCATTCAAAGTGTCTTGTGTATGTGGGCAGAAAGAACTTGATTATGCTGTCCAGTGGGCACAAAATGCAAGAAACTTCATATTCTTCTCTAACCTCCCCGTAGTAGAAGAAATATAACGGGGTAAGACAGAGTGGTTGGGATAGTGCCGACCAATAACTTTGGCTATAGCAAATGCGGTGCGTTAGCGCGGCAAAATTCACATCGTGCAAGATAGGTGTTTCCGTCCGAGCATATCAGGAATGAGTAGAAACTGCACCTCTTTCTACTTTCCCCGGAAGGGGACGGCTAATAAATTAGCCGTGTCGTGTTTCATCCGTGGGCTAAAGCTACTCGGTATCCACACTCCCGGACTTTCTTAGATGAAATTTGATATCGAACAAATGCAACCAAAGAATTCTACTTTAGATTTTTTGGTTGAAAGAATCCTGAAAATCTTTTATCCCATTCTAGAGAATGGTATAGAGTCCACATACCATGACCGCTCCGAGGTATTGGAGATAAAGGTGAGTATTACTGAAAATACTCAAGAACAATTTAAATTAGATATTTCTAAAAGAAACGAGTTCCTTGCGGATAAAGACGGCATTCTTATCCCACGATGCCACGCAGCCAATGGAAAGTTGGTGGATATAAAAGCTATTCAAGCACCCTTGAGAGGTTGCATCTGGAGGGAATTAGCCAAGATGGGGAAAGGAAACCTCGAACTAACGATAATTCTTCGTGACGGCAATTGGATAAAATTTCGTAGCACAAGGCATGGAGCTATAAAATGACTTCGATCGATAAAATATTTAGGCCAGACTTCCCCGAAGGACGGTTCTCTCATCTACAATCAGGTCACATCATCGGTGGCGTCATTGGAACAATCATAAATATTGACGACCCAGCCAAATGGGGGAGAGTTCAAATTCAATGCGATCAGATAGCTCCCAATACCCCACTACCAAATGGGGCAGACGGCTGGATTCATGTAAAAGAACTATTTACAGTGAATGCAAAGGCTGGCGGCACTCACGGTTTTTTGGAGGTAGGGACTTTATGTGTCCTGCTTCCAATTTTAGGCGACCCAACACAGATGGTATTTTTAGGATGTTTGCCTAACGCAGTAGATCCCCCATCACCGCAACTCAATAG
>CASBQM010000821.1 GCA_949127645.1 Synechococcales cyanobacterium PMM_0036 | reverse complement strand
TTCATGAACCGCCCATTGCGGACCCGCATGATGGGTGGTGTGGGAGGGGAGGGAGAAACACCCTCCTCGACCCGATTAGATTGACGGATGCTACGGTAGCAAAGGATCTCAATGATAAGGATCAACCACGGTGAATCACTACAGTGCTGGAAGCCCCATCATTACCGTAATGACTTTCTGCAAAACTGTAACTTTCTCTGCGATCTCAACAACTGATCCAAGAGACTCTTTTAGACTGCTTATCAAACCCTTTAAAGTAAACTTATTTGGCTTTTCCTTTTGAGCTTCTTCAGCAACTTGCTGAACAGCTTGAGTCACTTCACCTTTGTCCGAAATCTTATCGCTGTGAGCTTCCAAAGCCTTCAACAATTCAGTAATTGCCTTGGCAACATCTTCCTTCCCAGATGCTTGCAGTTGACTCGCTGAGTTGTAAATATTCTGGATCGCTTGAGCGTTCTCCCCAGCAACAATCTGATTGTTATTAAAAACACCACCATTTATTTTGATCCCTTGGTTGGGCTGATTCATGGATAGCTCCTTCTCTTTAATTATTGGGACTGGACATTACTCGCCTAGCAGTAGCCTTCGCTTGCTGCACTATTGAATTCTTATTCGACGTTGCTGAGGCTCTTGAACCGACTGCAAATTGATTTTCCGAAAAGTTACCGCCACTGACCATAACTCCATTATTGACGATATTATTCGCCACTTGTTCAAATTGAGAAGTATCAACCTCATACTGTTTGAGGAGTTTGACAATACCATCCAGAACAGCTTGTTGAATAGACTTCCAATACATTGTCAGATCCTGAACACCATAGTAACTCTCATAATTTCGGGCGGCAATAGACTCACGAAACGTCCGAATAAGACCATGGTTGTACTCTTCTTGCCAGTTTGCTGCTCGTGATTGCTTGGAATCGTTTAACCACCACGCAATAATATTCTGAGCAAAGATTACCAAATGTACTAGTGAAATTACAATGTATCCCCCTGGCAGTGGAATAAATAACAGTAGGAATGCAATTCCAAGCATCTTAAGAAACCGAGAAGTTTTGCTATCTTTAAGGACTGGTGTCAAGCTAAATCTTTGTCTATCTATGCAAGGTAAAATGTGCGCCGAAACTTCAACAAACGTGATAGAACCCAGATTGTAGAAGCGCAGAAAATATGACAATACCTGATCTCTGTCAGTATCAGTATATTTATATAAACGGTAAAGTCGATATTCATTTCCGAGACTTCCTTGTCCCAATGACCAGGCATCTTCTTCAGGCAGAATAGTTTCTGGAGAGGCTTTTAAGGAAGGTAGGAGTTTACCATCGACATTCATCTCGAATCCATCAACAAATAATCTGGAAAGTATTTCTAGATTAGGCAAATCTAGCGTTTTTAATTCTTGGTCAACTGCTTCATAAAACTCTTGAACAGGAATGTTAATTCGAGCAGTGCCATCAGGCTGATTTTCAGCAGGTTTTCGATCAATAGCTTGAGTCCATTGTGAAATCTGTCCACCTGCACCTAAAAAAGGCTGATAGCGACCGAACGTAATAATATTCTGATTAGGTTCTGGTTCTAAGATATGACGTTTAAAAAAAGCGACTAACGGGCGGAGGAACTCTTGGTAGAGAGGAAGTTCAGGTTGAAAGTTCGGATCATAAAACTTTTTCAGAAATCTACGAGCGATCGCCCAGCGCAAATAAAATAGTTCATATGCTGTGAGTAGTGCACCAACTAAATTAAGAAGAAAAAAGATAAAAATTCCATCTCTTCCTTGAGTGAGGAACAAAAGCTGTATTAACCAAATTGCCATAGCAACACTGGCAAATAATACTGAGATTGTCAAAGATTTAATTGCGTGGAGTGCTATCCGATCAAGATCTAATCTACTCTCAGGACTTTTAGCCTTATAGCGGTCACTATGCAGACTATTGAGTAACTCAAAGGCACCAAAAATTCCTTTACGATAAGCATTTCCTGAAATTAATCGAGTTGTATACTCGGCTGCACTTTCGTTTTGCAATTGCATATCGCTCATTATTTCCACTCCCATTTCAACTGTGGTCGATTCCATTTGACTATCGAAAACGCATTTATCTATTTACATTACCCTTGCGGATATCTTTCCCAATCACTCTAAACTATACCTAAAAACCTCTGGTTCCGGGGTGAAGTCAATCTAACTATGAATGGACTAAAAGTTTCCGCATAACACCTCAGAGGAGGGAGACATATCGAAAGTTTCCGTATAACACCCTGATTTAGGCAGATAGGCAGAATCCTTCTGCACATTATGTCGATTTAGTGAGATGGGCAGAATCTTTCCGTATATTTTTGGGTTTGATATACTGCTAAATAAATGTAAAAATTCATACCTCTCTACTAATTCGCCTCACCTGCTCATGCAAGAACGTCCCAAAAAACTTCTAGATCAAGTGCGCGACGCTGTCCGCTTACTCAACGCGATCGCCATTGCCCAAATGAAACATTGCCCAAAGAAACATTGCCCATTAACAATCAGCCTCACGCCCGATCCTCCAATGCGGCTGCAATCTCTTGAGAAACAAAGGGCAAAATCGTCTCATTTTTAGCGTGAATCTTGCCTTCTATGAACACAACCAAGAGATAGGGAGGGCGATCGGGCAACTCAACATAAGCCGCGTCATGGCGAACCTGACTGGTTTCTCCAGCTTTCGACCAAATCTGCGCCCCTTCGCACGGCACGCCTGCCCCCAAAAAGCCCGTCACCTGATTTTCTGGATTGGCTAAAAGATCCGCTGGATCAAGGCTACGCTTCATCAATGCCATCATGGCTTGCGATCGCTCCGAAGACACCGCCACGCCGCCAATGATGCTGTGTAACAGTATTGCTACTGCGTTGGTCGTCAGCCGATTGCGGTTTTCTAGCGCGGCTCCCAAAAACGATCGCTCTCTGCCGTAGGCTCCGTCGCACCAGGTTTTTTGGTTGACGTTAATGCCCTCCAGATCTTCCCAGCCCAAAGACTGAAAGTAGCGATTGACAATATTGCGCTGCTGTTTCCAGGTTTCAAACGGCGCAGACGATAGCTCTGGTCCGCTGGTGGTTCCCGTCAGCACATCTATGACTAAGCTGGTAGCATCATTGCTAGAATCCACGATCATGTCTCGCACCGCGCGATCGACCTCTGATGAAGGAGGAATCATGCCTTTAACCTGCCACTCATGCACCGCCACCAGGTAGAACAGCTTGACGACACTCGCCGGATACATCGGTTCTGCTCCACGGTGGTCAAACCTCCGCGCTCCGTACTTCCAAAACTCCTCTGGTTTCAGCGCACCTCCCGTGTTGACAGGCACCGGATCATCGTAGATGACCCAAGTTAGGGCAATTTGATCGGGCGTGAGCTGAGGAAATTTTGCCCAGGTTGCCTGAAGGACGCGATCGCCCAAGTCACAAAGAAGGTCATCCGATCGGAAGCAGCGCATTGGCGAGGATATGATAGGTAATGGTTACGAAGCCTAGCAACTCATAGTATCTTCTATCCCTCACCCTGGCTAACCGTGGTTTCTATTGAACAACTTCAAAGGGCGCTCGATGCCGATCGGCAAGCGGGTCGCTCAACCGAATCCTTGACAGAATACCAGTGTCAGGCAAACCTAAATTTGTATGATTCGCCCATCTTAACCCGTCTGGCAACTCAGGCAGTCACGGGGCGGCAGTTGCGAATGATCGGATTGAGCGATCGCCAGACCGATGGACAGGCGGTTCAGGTAGAGCTGTGTGAAGACGGCTATCCGGGTTGGTTGCCCCTAGAAGATCTGGATTTGATTGAGGTGGCAGAATCTCCCTATCAGGCGATCGCTCTCTCCCAAGCCGAAATTTGCTCCCGTACCCCCCAAGTTATTGCCTTTGCTCATCAGGCTATGGCGCAGCCAAATCACTATCTGTGGGGCGGCACGGTGGGACCCAACTACGATTGCTCAGGGCTAATCCAGACTGCGTTTGCGGCTTCTGGCATTTGGCTCCCCAGAGATGCCTATCAGCAAGAAGCCTTTGTGCAGTCAATTCCTATGAAACCAATTGATATGCAGCCGATCGCCCTAGCAGCTCTAAGACCTGGAGACCTGATTTTCTTCGGCACTCCCCTCAAAGCAACCCATGTGGGACTGTATCTGGGGGAAGACCACTATATACATAGTTCTGGAAAAGATCAGGGGCGAAATGGAATTGGAATCGATCGCCTGTTAGGAGAGAGCGATCGCGTTGGTCAAGCATATTTCAAACAGCTTAGAGGCGTGGGTCGTGTTGTAGAGTGCTACCTAACCACCTAAAAGCTTAGCTTTCTCAAAATTCACATTTATCCAAATTTTAAAGGTCAGGAAGGGCACCGACGACTGACCGTGTTTCGTCTCGATGCCCTCGCTGGTTCGCTCCTCACACGTTTGGAACTATAGCAAATCTTAGGTGAGTTTGTCATCCCTTTGAAGAAAATATTGCGCTGATGTGACGCAAGCCCTTATAAAAAGGTGAGAGTGACAAGCTGAAAACGGTAAGGCAAGAAGAATCCCATGGCGACAGACTACCCAGATGATTTGAGATATCTCGACTCCCACGAATACGCCCGTCTGGAGGGCAAGATCGCCACGATCGGCATTACGGCATTTGCGATCGATCAACTCGGCGACATTGTGTTTCTGGAGCTACCCGCAGTCGGCGATGCCTTGCAGAAGGGAGAAACCTTTGGCACCGTTGAATCGGTCAAGGCGGTCGAAGATCTGAAAGCCCCTGTCTCGGGCACGGTGCTTGAGCGTAATGATGCGCTAGTGGACACTCCTGAGCAGCTTGTCGAAGATCCCTACGGGCAAGCCTGGATGCTAAAGGTGCAGGTTGAAGATGCGACTGAGTTAGACGATGCGCTCTCGGCTGGAGACTATCGGGCGAAAGTAGAAGGCGCGTAGCAGCTCAAGATTTGTTGCAAAATGTTTCAGAAATCGCTAGAACTGACTTACATCCCTTGTTCTCCGATCGCCTTTCAGGACTCACTTCACTATGTCGCCACTCAAGCTCTCGACTTCTTCTCCAAGTGCGGCTGATTTAGATATCTCTTCTCCAAGTATGGCTGATTCAGAGTTTGAAGGTCGGCATATTGGTCCTAGAGCGGCAGAAGTTGAACAAATGCTGGCATCTCTGGGTTTGGCTTCTTTAGAAGATCTGATTGAGAAAACTATTCCAGCCGCTATTCGGCAAAAGCAGCCGCTTAACCTGGGAGTCGGCAAGAGTGAGTACGAGCTATTGAAAGAGCTGAAGGCGATCGCCGCTGAGAACCAGATCTTTCGATCGTTCATTGGCATGGGTTACGCCAACTGCATCACGCCGCCCGTGATTCAGCGCAATATTCTAGAGAATCCAGGCTGGTATACCCAGTACACGCCCTATCAGCCCGAAATTGCTCAAGGTCGGCTAGAGGCATTGCTCAATTTCCAAACGATGGTGATGGATCTGACGGGTCTGGAAATCGCCAATGCCTCTCTGCTGGATGAGGCGACCGCCGCCGCCGAAGCCATGACTCTAAGCTACGGACTGCACAAGGGCAATGCCACGACATTCTGGGTATCAGAAGCCTGCCATCCGCAGACGATCGATGTGGTCAAAACCCGTGCCAATCCTTTAGGGATTGAGGTGATTGTGGGCGACCACCGCAGCTTTGCCTTCGACCAGCCCATCTTTGGGGCACTGCTGCAATATCCGGCAACCGATGGCGCGATTTACGACTACCAAAGTTTTTGCGATCGCGCTCATGACTCAGGGGCGATCGTCATCGTCGCCGCCGATTTGCTCAGCCTAACTCTGCTTAAACCTCCGGGTGAGTTTGGAGCCGATATTGCGGTCGGCAACACCCAGCGGTTTGGCGTGCCCTTTGGCTACGGCGGCCCTCATGCAGCATACTTTGCCACCCGTGAAGCCTACAAGCGCCAGTTGCCCGGTCGTCTGGTGGGTGTCTCCAAAGACGTGACGGGGAAACCAGCGCTGCGTCTGGCGCTCCAGACTCGGGAACAGCATATCCGCCGCGACAAGGCGACTAGCAATATCTGCACGGCTCAGGTTTTGCTGGCGATCATGGCAAGTATGTATGCTGTTTATCATGGTGCCGATGGGTTACGCCGCATTGCCGATCGCATTCACACGCTGACTGTCACTCTGGCAACGGCATTGGAGAAGCTAGGCTACGAGCTAGGCACAGAACCCTATTTTGATACGCTGCGGGTAGAAGTGGGCGAGCGACAAGCTGAGATTATGAGACGGGCGATCGCTCAGCAAATCAACCTGCGGGCAATTGGGGCGGAAATTAACGCAAAAGAGGCGATCGGCATCTCCCTAGACGAAACGACAACGCTTCAAGATGTGCGAGATTTGATGAGAGTTTTTGGAGAGGGAGCGATCGCTGAAGCTAACTCCCCGTTATCCCTCGCCCTTGAGTCTTCACATTCAGCCATTCCTCAAGTTTTCCAGCGCACGTCTTCCTATCTCACCCACCCCACGTTCAATCTCTACCGCTCTGAAACTGAGCTTTTGCGTTACATCTACCGTCTGCAAGCCAAGGATCTGTCTCTGACGACTGCCATGATTCCCCTCGGCTCCTGCACCATGAAGCTCAACGCCACAGCGGAAATGATTCCGGTGACTTGGGCAGAGTTTGCCAATATCCATCCCTTTGCGCCATTAGAGCAGGCTCAAGGCTACCAAATTTTGTTTCGGCAGCTAGAAGCATGGTTGGGTGAAATTACCGGATTCGACGGCATTTCTCTTCAGCCTAACGCCGGATCGCAGGGCGAATACACGGGGCTATTGGTCATTCGTCAATATCATCAGCATCGAGGCGAAGGACATCGAAATATTTGCTTGATCCCAGAATCCGCCCACGGCACGAATCCCGCCAGTGCCGTTATGGCAGGGATGAAAGTCGTGCCTGTCCTCTGCGACAAAGAGGGCAACATCGACATTGCCGACCTCAGCGCCAAGGCGGAAAAGCACAGAGACCAGCTTTCGGCGCTCATGGTGACCTATCCCTCTACTCACGGAGTCTTCGAGGAAGGGATTCAAGAAATCTGTGCGATCGTTCACACGAACGGCGGTCAGGTCTACATGGATGGAGCCAATATGAATGCCCAGGTGGGGCTATGCCGTCCGTCCGACTTTGGTGCGGATGTTTGCCATCTCAATTTGCACAAGACCTTCTGCATTCCCCACGGGGGCGGTGGGCCTGGCATGGGACCAATCGGCGTGAAGGCTCATCTCATCCCCTTTCTGCCCGGTCATGCGGTGGTGCAGATGCAGGAAGAATCCTTGACTGATCATACTGATCATATTGGTGCAGTATCGGCTGCACCTTGGGGCAGCAGCAGCATTCTACCCATTTCCTGGATGTATATTGCGCTCATGGGCGGCACGGGTTTGACCCGAGCCACCGAGATCGCTATCCTCAACGCCAACTACATTGCCAAACGGCTAGAGGAGCACTATCCAGTGCTGTATAAGGGCAAGAATGGCTGGGTTGCCCATGAGTGTATTTTAGATTTGCGCCAGTTCAAAAAAACCGCGGCGATCGAAGTAGACGACATTGCCAAGCGGCTGATTGACTACGGCTTTCATCCGCCGACGGTCTCTTGGCCTGTGGCTGGAACTGTCATGGTAGAACCTACTGAAAGCGAGTCTAAGCAAGAGTTAGACCGTTTTTGTGACGCGATGATTGCTATCCGGGAAGAGATTCGGGAGATTGAATCTGGACAGGCAAATGCTCAAGATAATCTGCTGAAAAATGCCCCACATACGGCGGTCGTGCTGTTGAGTGACGAGTGGCAGCGTCCTTACTCCCGTACCAGAGCGGCATATCCCACCCCCTGGACACGCGAGAACAAATTCTGGGCGGCTGTCGGACGAATTGATAATGCCTACGGCGATCGCAATCTTGTCTGCTCCTGCCTACCCATGGATGCCTATGCGGACAGCTAAAACTGGACAGCTAGAACGGGCGGTAAAGTGACGAGATCTCTTGTCTTATGACTTCTTCAGTACGGCGATCGCTTATAGCTCAACCCATTGGAGTTGAAGTTTTCCGTCCTTACGGTCAAGTGATTTTTGCGGCTGAAGATGGAAAAGTCTATGATTTAGAAGAGGCTCAGCTTAGGCTGAGTGGTGGCACTCCTCGATTTTATATTATGCGGCTACACCATCGTGGACGACAGTTCTCCCGCATCACTCGCCATCAAAGCTGTACGCAGTGTTTGGGTTCTCTGGAGGGTCAAACTTGGCTACTGGCGGTCGCACCCCCCTGTATGGCAGAGTGCCCTGCGTGGGAGGCGATCGCCGCCTTCGAAATTCCAGGAAACTGCTTTGTTAAGCTAGAAGTAGGCACCTGGCACGCAGGACCTTACTTTGATCAAGAAGCGATCGATTTCTACAACCTGGAACTCAGCGATACCAATATTGCAGACCATCACACCTGCAATCTTTGGGAGACCTACGGCGTAGAATTCGAGATTAAATGACGGACTGGTTTTTGCGCAATGCTCTAAGCAAAGTGCTTAGAGAAGCCCTAGAAGGCTGGTTAAAATAGGCAGTCAAGCGATCGGCAACTGCGACTCCGTTGACCTCTACATCGGTTGTGCCGCTCACATTCATTACCACATTCACCAGCCGAATCAGCAATTGCTGGCTGGAAATATCTCCTATAAAAACCACTACTGCGCCTCGTTGACTAATGCGCAGTTTGCCGATCTCGTCAGGCTCAAAAGTGCGGCTTAGAGCCAAAGAAACTCGCTTTGCCAAACCATTGTGATCGTACTCTCCGCTCAGTCCCACCCTTTCGGGTGGAATAGCTCTAAACAATGAAGTTGAGGTAGTCTGCCCCATCGTAGTTCTGCCTAACCTGATTCAAGGAATTCAGCTTTTCATCAACACCCTTTCCATCAACACCCTTTCCATCAACAACGTATTTGCCTTTACTAACCCTATACTTGCCGCTTACAAACAGCTCCTTTGGTAAAAACTTTGATGAAAATTTATGAATCTTTTGTAATGTAGGTGTGAAGATACAACTAATCTACCATACAAAAAAGAATTTGATACTAGCAGAAATACTCACTACGTAAACTTGCTGAGAGCTATGCTTGGCAAATTCACGCGACATTGAAATGCCTTAGCAGCTACACTCCTGATCTGTAGATAATTTTGGCGGCTTAAGTGTGGTTTGAAAATATAAACTAAGCTAGAGAAAACCACACCAGTTTTGCTTATAGTTTAGTCAAAAAAGTACTAGTCATCTCTCAAAATTTAAGTATGGACTCAGAATTATGCTTAGACCTCTAACTCACGCTACTAAAGTGGCTCTGACAAGGATTGCTCCCCCTGGTTGCTGATAAATCTTTGCCCCTCATCCCCCCAAGCCAAAAGATCTCCTGGGTTTGAAGCCCCTCTCCTGCTCTGGGAGAGGGGTTGGGGTGAGGGCGGTTTGAGTTTTGTCAGTCAGACAGCAGGCTCACCATTTCTTGTAGGGCAGAAATTTGCCGTTGAGAGTAACTTTGACGCGATCGCCCTTAGGGTCTTCCTCCTTTTCGATATCCAGAGTGAAGTCGATCGCGCTCATAATGCCATCCCCAAACTTTTCTTGAATGATCTCTTTTATGGGCATCCCGTACACCTGCATGATCTCATAGAAACGATAAATCAGCGGATCGGTCGGGACGACAGGTCCTAAGCCCTTAACTGAATATGACATCAGCCCTGAAACCAACTCGTGCCCCAGACCTAAGGCATCCAGGAGCTTCTCAGCTTCTTCTTTAGAGGCGCTAGCTTGACCATAAAATAACGCTGCAATCCAAACTTCATGACGACCTAGCACAACCTCTAAATCTGCGAAGCTCAAGCCTTTAGCTCCTTTGGCAGTCAACAAAGTCTGGGTAAGTTCTGACATACGGTATGGCGATAGTTACGAATGGCGGTAGGGCAAGTTACGGACAGTTGCTAAAAGCAGGCAGTCTTGTCTTATTCTATTTTCGGCATTTGCCGGAAAGCAGGAAGGCTCATAATAACTTTGAAGTTACTGCAAAGCAGAGCGATCGATTAGCACGTTTTGCTACCAATCGAGTCTAATATATTGCAGATGGATTTAATTCAAAGGTTTGACCTCACTGCCAATCCTCTCAAACTTGAAATTTACTGAGGGGTTAGGAAGTGGGTAGAGGCAAAAATATAATGGAATTAGCCTGATCTCGCAGTTCGCTTGCGTTAGCCTTTATAGAGAGTTGCCTGAGCGTTAGTCTCTAATTTTGGGCATTCTGGAAGGGCTACACCTGATTTAACATTGCGGCTTCATTCATTGCGGCTGCATCGTGTAATCTATACGGAATATACGAAAGTTGATGCGCCATTGACTTAGTATGGGTCATTCAGCATTAGCTACTCAGCATAGTAATGACCCGGTAGAGTGCAGATACGGTCTTTCTGTTGGGAGTTGAGGAAGTTCCTAAATGCTTGTTTGTCCTCAGTGTCAGTTTGAAAATCCCGATACCCACCGATTTTGTCAAAAATGTGGCGAGTCTTTGACTGAGCAAGCGTGCCCAAGCTGTGAGGCGACAGTGGCATTTGATGCGGAGTACTGTCTGCAATGCGGCACTGCTGTCGGCATCTTCTGGAAAGCCCTGCTTATTCCTACGCAGCAGGGCGAGCAGAATGGCTCCTTACAGTCGATCGGTAGATCTGCACTCCTAGAGAATTCCATAAGCGCTTCTACGGGTAAGACTGTCCCTACGTACCCAATAAGTCGTATTTTACCAAACGGAAAATACCTAGACGTTCAGCAGCGTTATTGTGTATGTACGCTTTTGCCAGACAAGATAGATGGCACAGAAGTGGAGGTAAGAGTTCTGGACTGCCGACCTTTACAGGCTTCGCCTCTAAGAGATCATGAGCATTGGCATCCAAGTCGATCGCTCCCAGAAAATTCTCCCGCCTTGCTTTCTCTAAACGTGACGGTTCCCCCGATCGCCCAGTCTTACCTGGAGCTACAAGAACGCTACCCTGCCCTACCCCTACCTCGTTTGCATGATGCTTGGGAGCAAGAGGGTCTTCAGGTTTTGCTTTTGGAAGATCGCTCAACTCTGCCCCCCTTGCTCGATTTCTGGCGTGATGAGCAGGTATTGCCAATACAGCTCTTGCACTGGCTGCATGAAATGATCGGGCTGTGGACAGCTTTGCAGTCCGAACACTGTTGTCAAAGCCTTCTGGCGCTAGATAATTTGCGGGTTGATGAGGATTCGCTGCTGTGCTTGCAGAGGCTGTATGCCGATCGCCCAGAGCAGCCCCCACAACTGCGAGACTTAGGGCGCTTATGGCAGAGCTTATTCCAGCGATCGCAGCGTACTCAGCGCGGAGACCTAGCGCAGCTCTACAGCGACTTAGAGCTAGGAGTTGTTGACTCTTTAGAACAGTTGCGATCGCGCATTGAAGAGATTGCAACAGCGCTTCAGGCTAATTTTCCTCTGGCTACCGTTTCTTCAAATCCTTCTGAACCCCTCAATCCTTTTATGATTGACGATACAATTCTCAACGGCGAAGCGCTGTTTAGTAGCAATCCTAATGAGATACCCCAGGCTTCTCCCATCCCCCCGATAACCTTGCCGCTTGAGGGGATGACTGCGGATGGTTCTGAGTCTCTGAGTTTTGAGTCTCTGGGTGCTAAGCCGCATGATTTTGAGGATGACTTTGAAGATCAGCCGACTGTTCCTAATGAGGATACGCCGGAGGCTGATGACTCTCCTACTATTGTGCTACCCATGCGGCTGGCTAGTTTAGACGATGCAGGTCTGACAGATATTGGTCGCCAGCGTGACCATAACGAGGACTGCTTTAGCATTCAAACTGAAGTTAAAAAAGTAGAGAGTTCTAAAGGGCGATCGCTTCAGGCAAAAGGGCTGTACATTCTCTGTGATGGCATGGGGGGACATGCTAGTGGTGAGGTTGCGAGCGCTCTGGCAGTCGAAACGCTCCAGAAATATTTTGCTGAACATTGGCAGGACAAGCTGCCTAGCCATGAGAGCATCCGCGAAGCCATTCACCAGGCAAATCAGGCAATTTATGATCTGAATCAGCAAAATTCCCGATCGGGCAGCGGACGCATGGGCACAACGCTGGTTTTAGTGCTAGTGCAAGACACAGAAGCCGCGATCGCCCATGTGGGAGACAGCCGCCTCTATCGCTTTAGCCGCCGCCAGGGCTTGGAAATAGTCACGGTTGACCACGAGGTAGGGCAACGGGAAATTCAGCGCGGTGTAGAACCTGCGATCGCCTATGCTCGACCGGATGCCTACCAGCTTACTCAGGCTCTAGGACCGCGCGACGAAAACTTTGTCAGTCCGGATATTCGGTTCTTGGAGCTGAATGAGGATATGCTGCTGCTTCTCTGCTCAGATGGGCTAACCGATAATAATCTTTTGGAAACCCATTGGCAGAGCCATGTAGAGCCGTTATTGAGTTCTCAAAGCAGTCTAGATCAGGGAGTTCATCAGCTCATTGAGTTGGCAAATCAACAGAATGGTCATGACAACATCACTGCGATCGCCATTCGAGCCAAAGTTCGTCCTGACCTTCATCAATTCGGTCACTAGCCTCAGGCATTAAGCCCAGCCGCTAATTGCTGTCTTCCCAAGTTTCTACATCTAGCAAATCGCTAATTGAGTCCTGCATGGTAAATTCAAAATCCTCTAGCTCCCTTTTCCAATAGCCCCAATCGTCACCATAGAGCAGGGCAATCTTCCAAAGCCTGTCCGTAGGTTTAATAACTTTAGATTGGATAAGCGATCGCACCTGACGCTGGAATTTCTCCATCGGGTGAGCAACCTGTTGGTTCATAGCACCTTCAGCCTTTTTTAAAATGAATGGGTTGTAAAAATTTCGTTTGGACGCAGTTTCTACGTGCAGTTTTACGTATCGACGCAGCATGACTCGCATGAGCCTTCTAATGCTGCAATGTCTGTGCCGAAAGAATATTTCCTCAGAGAACAATGCTAGCATAGATATCCCGTGCGGCGACGACGTAATTTGGTCTGCGTCTCACTTATCTGACAACTATCACCAACTCTGATGGGAATCAAATCTATAGTTAAATCTAATTGATAGAATCTTTAAGGTTCAAGTTATATCGTCTAGAATAATAACTTTGGGCAAGTTTTTGTAGAGAGGAAGTTAGATGTCGCGATATCGAGGTCCTCGCCTCAGAATTGTGCGCCGCCTGGGTGAACTACCTGGTCTGACGCGTAAAACTGCAAGGCGGGAATATCCCCCTGGTCAACATGGTCAAGCTCGTAAGAAGCGATCGGAATATGCCGTTCGTCTAGAAGAGAAGCAGAAGCTTCGCTTTAATTACGGGGTATCTGAAAAACAGCTCCTCCGCTACGTGCGTCGAGCGCGTCGAGCGGCAGGTTCTACAGGTCAAGTTTTGCTACAGCTTTTAGAAATGCGGTTGGATAACACCATTTTCCGCATGGGTATGGCTCCTACTATTCCGGGAGCGCGTCAATTGGTCAACCATGGACATCTCACGGTGAATGGTCGTGTGGTTGACATTCCTAGCTACCAATGCCGACCGGGAGATGTGATTGGTGTTCGAGATACCGATCGCTCTCGTAAGCTGGTAGAAGCTAACCTGCAATTCCCCGGCTTGGCTCACCTACCTAGCCATCTGGAGTTTGAAAAGAGCAAGCTAGCGGGCAAGGTCAACGGCGTGGTCGAGCGCGAGTGGATTGCGCTACAAGTCAATGAACTGCTGGTGGTTGAGTACTACTCTCGCCAAGCTTAAGTTTTTA
Source organism: Synechococcales cyanobacterium PMM_0036 (assembly GCA_949127645.1). Classification (GTDB taxonomy): domain Bacteria; phylum Cyanobacteriota; class Cyanobacteriia; order Elainellales; family Elainellaceae; genus Drouetiella. Next base: position 1,781 of record CASBQM010000821.1, on the reverse strand, counting down.
CAGTCTCAAACTTACAATCCCAAGTTGCATTTGCGCGGCTGCGATGCGACATCTAAAAAGTTAGTTAAGCTCCTTGAACTCATCAAATCAAGGAGCTTATTTTTTTGGCTATTTTTTTGACCAACAGACTCAGCCGCCAATCTGAGACATTGTTTTGGCATAGGTTTCGCCGCTTGCGCCTGACTCTCTCTGCTTGTAGTTAATTTCGGGTTTGAGAGTGAGCAGCTCTTGAACTTGGTGGCAAATTTCCAGGGTAGATACGCCCGATCGCAGCGCCGTTTTCAGATCGAGTTGCCCAATTTCGTTTAGCAAGCAGGGTCGCAGCCAGCCGTCCGCCGAAAGCCTCATGCGGTTGCAGCGATCGCAAAAGCACTCAGACATCTGGCTAATGAAGCCCAGCGTGCCCTTGGCTCCAGGAATTTTGAATACGTCAGCCGGACCGTTGCCGCGCACCTGCGATTCGGTCAGCCCCCATTGGCTACGAATCTGCTGCCGCAAATGTTCTGAGTCAACCCAGCCCTTGTCGCCAAATAGCCCTGCATTGCCGATCGGCATGAACTCAATGAACCGCACGTGCCACTGGCGATCGATGCTCAGCGCCGCTAAGTTGAGAATTTCGTGATCGTTCACACCGGGAATCACGACCACATTCAGCTTTAGCGGATCGAATCCGACGCGATGGGCGACTTGAATACCCTCCCAGACCTGCTGCCAGCGCGATCGCCCTCGGTTGCCAATAATCCGATCGAAGGTTTCAGGTTCCAGAGAATCTAGGCTGATGTTGATGCGGCGCAGTCCAGCGTTGTGGAGATCCTGTGCCAAATCTGCCAGCTTAAAGGCGTTAGTGGTCATGGAGAGATCCTGGGTTTCGGGGAAGGCGGCGATCGCTCCTACCAAATCCACTACCCCCGGATGCAGCAGAGGCTCGCCGCCCGTCAGCCGAAAGCGAGTAAAACCCGCAGGAATAAATACCTCTCGCAGCAGCAGCAGCAGCTCTTCGTGAGTTAACACATCTTGCTGCCGTAAATACTCTAGCTCTGCGCCTTCGGGCATACAGTACTGGCACCGAAAATTGCAGCGATCGATCAAGCTAATCCGGAGATAGTCAACGACAGGGTTCACGGCAGTAAGAATCAAAGATTTGACTTGATCTTAACGAGATCAGCGCGAGATTAGCGCGAAATTAGCCCCAGAGGGAATTAGATAGAATAATCTACATCACTCTTTCTTCTTTACTAATGACGATCCCCAAAGCCTATGACTGCCGTTTCTCAACCCAATCTCAAAATTACTTACCCAGATAGCGACGGTCAGCCGATGTCGGATAACACCAAACAATTCCGATGGATTGTCACGATTAAAGAAAATCTAGAGTTGTTATTCGCCGATCGCCCTGATGTATTTATTGCCGGGGATTTGCTCTGGTACCCGGTTCAGGGCAGCAACACAATTTGCCAAGCGCCCGATGCCATGGTGGTTTTGGGTCGGAATAAGGGCGATCGGGGTTCCTATAAGCAGTGGGAAGAAGGCAATATTGCCCCCCAAGTCGTTTTTGAGATTCTCTCTCCAGGCAATCGCCTTGCCGAAATGGTGAAAAAGTTTAAGTTCTATGAGCGCCATGGCGTTCAAGAATACTATGTTTACGATCCAGATGATATTGAGCTAACGGGATGGTTTCGCCCTGGAGCTGAGGCTGGCGGAGATCTAGAAGGTATTGAGTTCGAGGGAATTGACAACCCGCTTGATTGGGTCAGCCCTCTTCTGAAGATTCGATTTTTGAT
>CASBQM010000820.1 GCA_949127645.1 Synechococcales cyanobacterium PMM_0036 | reverse complement strand
TTGAAGGTCTGCAGCCGCCGCGATACGGGGCAGCGAACGTCCAGAGCTCTTCGCCGTCCAGACTGCGCTGCAGGTGGTTAAGGGAGTGACCGCGTGACGAGTCCCACGCCCTTGGAATTGTTGGTGGCCGATTTGGCTGCCCTTGGCATAACCTTGCGCGCAGAGGGCGAGCGGCTCCGATTTACCGCACCTCAAGGTGCAATAACGCCGGCGATCCATGCCCAGTTACAAGCGAACAAACCGGAATTGATAGCGTTGTTGCGCGACAAGCAAGCACCCCGCAAACCGATTATCCGCCGTTGTCGGGCTTCAAATGTGCAGCGGCGGTTCTGGAAACTCCAGCAACTCAATCCCCTGGAACCGTTCTATAACGCACCGTTCGCGTTTCGGCTGTGCGGGCGGCTGGATACCTGTTTATTGCAGCGCAGCCTTGCGGCGATTGTGCAGCGCCACGAGACACTACGCACCACGCTCCAGCAGGTCGAGGACGAGTTAATGCAGGTTATCGCACCCACCGGGGAACTCCCGTTTACGACGGTAGATCTATGGGAAAGCCCCGCCTCTGTGTCCGACGTGCTGGAACAGGAAATAGTCCGGCCGTTCGATCTCGCGCGTGAGCCCGGCCTACGCGTCCTACTCATCCAGACAGGCCCGGAAGAACACATCCTGCAGCTCTGCTTTCATAACACGCTTTTCGACCAGAACTCGCTGCTCGTGTTGCTGGATGAGTTATCGGTCCACTATGAGGCCTTCGCCACCGGCACGCAAGCATCTTTACCCGAGCCCGGCCAATACTCCGAATACGTGAGCTGGCAGGACTCCTTGCTAACATCCGGAGCTGCAGAACGCCAGAGCTATTGGGGCGACTGGTTTAGCCGCGGCGACCCTCCAACCATCCATTGGAACCCCGGCCAACCCGTGCATGCCAATACAGGCTTTCTTTCTCACGTGACGGCGTTGCGCTGCGAGCCTGGCGCCATGCGGCAACTGATAGCTCGAAGCCAGCGGGGGGGCGTCACGCCTTTCGTCTTGATGATTACGGCCTATGCCCTGGTCCTTCGCCGCTATATACGCTGCCCGGACGTAACGCTGGGAACTACGTTTTCAAACCGGAGCCACTGGAAATTCGAATCGATGATCGGGGCCGCTATCGTTGTTCCAGCGTTGCGGATCGACATGACGGACGACCCGCCCATCAACGTGCTGCTCACACGGGTGCGTACCGTGCTGGCGGACGCGTTAATACATCAGGATGTACCCTTCGAGCAGATCGCCGGTACTCTCACGCCGCCACGGGCCGGCAATCAACCGCTGTTCCGCGCAGTGGTCTCGTTTTTCCCTGAGTCCCCCGATGAACGACTACAGTTGCCGGGCGTCGTCGCATCGTATCTCGACCACATCATCAACGCTCTGTCGCGTCCCGATGTCTACCTTGTCATCTGCGCAAAGCCAGGCGATATCCTCAGCGGATACTGGATGCACAAGCGAGACGCGTTTTCTGCGGATACCGCCGCACAAATGAATGCGGATTTCGAGACCGCCCTGAGAAGCCTGATCACTTGAACGGGATATAAGCCGTATGGACGCCCGAGTTCTTTACTTTTCCATTCGGATCGTACTGCACAAAGCTCAACACCACTCCCCCGCTAAACGTTTTCTTATCCTCGCTACCCAGTTTCGTCAATTGTGTTCCAGTCAGCTTTTGCAATTTCAATTGCACGATGGATGAACCGGAACGTTCCTGCAGTTTGTCGTCGAACATGAGATCGCGCAACGCTTCAGCGCGAAGCATTCGCGTCAGCGGTGCGGCCCCGGAACTGCCATCCAATAAGGCTCCCCGGAACGTTGTATACGCCTCGGAGGCCGCTGTCACCGTGGTAATCAGCTCCTTAAGCTCAGCCGAATACTTTTCCCATCGCTTCCTTTCCTGTTCGTCGGGGTCTGTGGCCAGCGGCACACTGACTGTCACGGACTGCAGGTTCTTGATAGCGGCGTCCAACTGGTCCCAGGTACTCGACAACGAGCGCTTCAACTTGTCCTGAAGGGCGATGTCCTTTTCGTCTTTCACATACTGGGATAGCCAATCGGTTCGAGTCTTCAACAGGTCGAGACGCTTGGACATTTCCCCCAGCTTCCCCTGTTCTTCAATCGTCCCCGGCAGGTGGGAGCCAATCTGCCGCCGGATGGCCTGATCCAGTTCATCCCAGCTCTTATCAAACGCCTTGTTCAGTTTGTCCTGCAGTGCTGAGTTCTTCTGATCTTTGATATGGCCGGCGATGAAATCAATTTGTGTCTTGATCGCATCCACCTTCTTCGAAGCTTCAGACAGCTTGCTCTGCTCCTTCTCGACCGCCTGCGCTCGGGCCTGGGTCAGGTTTTGAGAGCGGCTCAGCTCAACTCGGAGCGATTGCAGGCGTTGCTGCAGTCCGGCCGTCTTTCCGGTCTTTCCACCGTTGTCGTTGACGTCGGCCACACTTTGAAGACTCGCCATTACCAGCGAATTTGAGTTGAACGGATTCGCAGTATACTGGTCCGGCCAATAGATGACACAACCCTGCGCAATGGCTGCGTTCGCAATGATGGCCACCAAACCCTTTTCATCCGGCGAAAGCTCCGCCGCCGCTAACGGAGCATTGCGGAAGAGAGCGATTAGGTCCAGCACGGACTGCAACACGGGTCCTGAAAGAGCAGCCACACCGTAGACGCCGTTCGTTGAGTCTTTGTCCGGTGGAGACGGGGGCTGAATGTCGAGGACGGTCTTCAGCCGACCACGTAGCAACTCCACTTGATCGTTGAAGGTTTTTAGTGAAAATAGCGCATCTGATTGCGAAGGCCCATACAGGACGACGTTCTTGCCGGAGCAAGACAGCGCCTTGGCAACATCTGGAGCAAGACCGGTCAGCGATGTGTACGCGAAACGAACACTCTCGATGGGAGTATCATCCTTGAGCTGTAGGTTGGCGTCGAGTTTCGACAGGGCCTCTTCCCTCGGCCCCGCCAGCTTCATCAGATTTCGCTCCTGGACAGCGAGCCTGAGGCGCTGCTCCAGAATTTGGTTCTGAAGCGTCACAGGTTCCGGGTTGTTGAGGCTATCGAGCTGATTCCGCTGTGTCAACAACTTGATGCGCTGCTCGAGAACTGCATTTTGCCGCTGAATCGCGGCCATCTCCGGATCACCGGAGTGGGTCGCGCTATCCTGCGCGTACCCGATCGAGACGCAGCCGAAAGCCAAGGCAAACGTAAAACTCGAAATCATATTCACTGGGAATGCTCCTCTAACAGCTCACGAAAGATCATAAAACCACCCTCCACTGTCGAATAGGGTTAATTCGATAGTGTACAACGAGGCATGCGGGGCTCCGTAGACAGTGAAGTTGTGCAACGAGCCACGACATTTTTCCCGTCATAGAGGCAGTTTTTCTCACAATAGGGGTGCCTACCTGGGCGTCATCGCGACTCGTTGGTGGGAACTCGCTGACTATACGTAACAGTTCAGGTAGCCGCCGCTAACTGGGCAAGAGGGAAGCGGGCTTCTTACGCCGCCGATGACTGGTGATAGCCGCCGAGAGGTAGGCGAGCACGTCGAGCACGTGAAGGCGACAGGTTTCGGCAACCGTGAACAGCCGAGAGGTGGCCAACTCGCCTTGAGCACTGCGGTTTCCAAAACTGACCTTGCGCGCCTGCACCAGTGGACGCAATTCTCGTTCGGCACCGTTGTTTGTAGGCTCAACGCCTTCCTGCTCCACAAACAGAAACAACCGAGGGATGTGGTCGAACAGCACGGCTGCCAGATTCCGCACATCGCGATTGGAACTGTCCAAATGGCGTTCGCCCAAGGCGAATAACCGTTTTTCAATGGGAATCGAGCGCAGATTGAGTTGCGATCGGTCGATACGGCCGTCGCGAAACTTGTGCCAGAGCCGGAACAGCCTGGCATGTTCGGCCAAGGCGTCGCGGCAAAACTGCTCCAGATGCGCCCAACAGAACTGCGCCCGCCCCTTGTGATATTTCAAATAACCACTGAAGCGATCGCTACAGAGGATGCCTTGGAATACAGCTCCCAACAGGCGAATCAGCACCGCACTGCTGCGTGTGGTCTCAATCGTGTACACGACGTACCGCGCAGCCAGGAACACCCACAAAAACCGCTTGCCGCCGTTCGTCCGCCAACCCGTCTCATCGGCGTTGATCACTGGCTCGTCTTTCAACTTCTGTTCCAGTTCCAGGCAGGGTCCAGCCACCGCCTCACTGGCTTCTTCCCAGCACTTTTGCGTGCTCCCCAAGCTGATTTCGATTCCCAGCGCTTGCTCCAGGAGCCTCTCCACCACCCGGCGCGGCATGCGGCAGACCACCGTCAAATGCACGATGAGCGCTGTGAGATCCGGGCCGAACTGCCCACTGGCTTCCTCTGGTATCGCCGCCTTGGTAGCTCTGCCACATTTCGGACAGATCACGCCATGGCATTGGTACTCAATGATATGCGCTTGGATTGGCGGCAACTCGGTGACTTGATGCCGCCGCGGCGTGCCGTCGGTTTGCGCCTCTTCCAGCCGCTGCGGCAAAGCATGCCCGCATTGCCGGCATTGACACGGCAATACGGAACGAATTTCATTGACTCTTTCCGGCGGTGCAAGCAGCCGGTGCGCTCCCCGGTGTCCAGGTTGGCCGCCGACCTTACGCTTGCTCTTCGTCCGCCGGCATCGCTCCCGCTGCTTTCCCGCCAGTCCATCGGAGGAGGGCGGCTTGGAGGTAGTGGTGGAGTTTTGCTGTTTCAGCGACAGTTGCCGCTCTAAATCGGCGATCTGCTTCTCGGCGTCGGCTGTACGCTGCTGCTCCGTGGCGAGTTGTTGAGCTTGTTCGATTAGTTGTTGTCGCAACTGCTCCACCTGACGGCGTAGCTGCTCGTTTTCGCGACGCATAGCATCTCGACCCGGCGCTGTACGCCGTTCCGGTACCGAAGATCGACGTGGGGGAGTCATCGCCTCTGAAACATTTAGAGTCTCAAATGCTTCGACGCTTGTCCACTCGTTTCTTCGCTTTGGTCCAGTGCCCCACCTGAACTGTTACGACTATGCCACCAGCCACAAAGAACCAATGGGGACGTTTTGTGTTGCCGTAGGATATCGAGAAGTGTGGCGAAAGAGTTCCGGTTATTCCAAGAGCCAGTGAACCCTCCGCCACTGAGTACGAAAAGCTTCAGGAGTTGACGCTCCTGAAACAGATTCGATGCCTATGCAAATCCCACATTCTTTTGTGGGCTCAGTGCAGCAGTACCTGGACCAACTTGGCGACGCTAACCGCCACCGCCCCGATCATTGCCCGCATTGCCCATCCCGGCAACCGCTCACCAGCGTGGGCTTTTATACCCGCACCATCATCGGATTCCACCGACGACTGATCGATCCGCGTGCGCCGCCATCTGTGCCAAGTCTGCCGGCGCACGGTGTCACTGCTGCCCGAGTTCGCCTTACTGTACCTGCGCTCCAGCATCACCGTGACCGCTCTGTTCCTGATGACTCGATTGCTCCACGGTAAAACTCTCAAAGAAGCACTTCCGCCAGCATCGCCCTATCAACGTGGTCAGTTATGGGCTCGCCGTTTTCGCCACCAGGCCGAACCTCTTTGCGCTGCATTGTCGCCGCTCACCAAACCGGTCCCGGCGTTGAACTTCGTCATTCGTGCACTCGTCATGGTCACCGCAGCCGGCCTCTCCAACTGCCTGCCCTATGGGTCGAATATGATCACCAGTGAATTTATCAGGACGCTTTTGCTGTAGATGTATAGAGCATCAGGTCCGTGTATGTCGAGAGTTGGGGTGCTCATGATGGCATGCTCCAAAAAGGGGACGTTCAACATCGCATTCACCCTGACGCGATAGGAACGAAGTGAAATGCACCCGTGCGCGGCGCATTGAACTGAACGCAGTCGAAGAAAAAGCCCAAGCGTTTGATCAGATTCGTGATGGATTCCGGGTCATCGCCCAACTCCAAGCGCATGTACCGGCGCGCCATCTTGCCATCTCGTTGGCGGCTACCAGCAGGCCCCGCCGAATCGTCTACCGTTTCCGAATTCACAGCGTGATCAAAACCTCGCCAGGGCGAATAAAACTCCTAACGGGGTCACGAAGGCTCGGCAGGAGATTCATGGGAGTGACTAAAACTAAAGGCTGTTGGATTGGCCATATCCGCTCTTATCCGCCCTTAGATCTCTCCCTGATACATCTCAATCGCAGGCCCGGCCGCGACGGGAGCTTGCGACCGACCGGTGATGCCGGGGTATGTTGTCTGCAAATAGGCCACGAACTCGGCGACCGTAGGAGCCTTCAACAGCACCATCGGACGGATTGGTTCACCCAGATCCTTTTGCAGCCGGTGTGTCAACGCCACCGCCGAAAGCGAGTTACCGCCAAGGCTGAAGAAGTTGTCGTCCAACCCAACCCGGCTGAGGTTCAGCGCATCGGACCACGCACCCACCACCACCTCTTCTAATGGGCTAAGCGCCGGCGCCGCGGCGGGCTCGGCACGAGCCGCGGGGTTCTCCGCGAAACGGGCCAAAGCACGGCGGTCAAGTTTTCCAGTAGGTGTGAGAGGAAACTGATCCAACACCGTGAACGATGCGGGCATCATGTAGTGCGGCAGTTTCTCTTCCACATATCGCCGCACTTCCGGGATCAACTGACGGTGCAGTTTGGCGCGACGCGGATGGCTGCCGTACTCTGCCCAAGGCCGGACTCTGTCCACGGCTCCGTCGAAACTGATCGGGCGCTGCGGCACGTCGTCTCGAACTAACACGGCATCGAAGCTACCGTGGTCATTGCTCCGGATCCAGCTCAATTCGACACGGTAGCCAAGGTCCTTCAAGCCCCGCAGGTCTTCGGGATCGATGCCCTGCCGGTGCTGGTTCTTCAAGTACGAGCGCAATTGACCGATGGTTTCAGTTTCGCCGGCCTCGCGCAGCCACGATAACGAAACGGCCTCGTCGTTCAACCGGTCGTTCGGAATATTGCGAAACGCGAGCGTCTCCGGACGGGCCTCGAGCAAACGCCGCACTTCCTCGACAGTCAACTTCCGGCGAGCCCAATCGATCCACACCAGATCGGGCAACTTCTCACGCGTGCCCCCGACATGCAGCACCACGTCGTACCGGAAAGTAGTTAGTTGATTTCGGGAGCGCCCCTGCTTCGGCGTCACTTCAACGTGAGTAATAGCACGCTGCTTCCCGGCCAGCGCTGGAAACAGACTGGGCGCCAGCATCAGATCGCGCTCCTGCGCCACGCGCTGGCGGACCCGGTGCCGTACCAGTGCGGCTGAATCTGTTCCAGTTGCCCGATACACCTGCACGGATGTGTGGAACGTTTCGAGTAAATCAAAATTGAGGATGTCGCCGATCAATACATGGCCGCCCGGCTTCACCAGCCGTGCCACTTGGTTGATCACTCCGGTGAAGTACTCGAGGTCAGGAAAGTGTTGGATAACGGAGTTGATGATAACCGTATCGAACTGCCCCGGGGCGAAGTCATCCAACTGGTGGGCCGCCCGCTCGTACAAGGTGACACGATCCAGGCCCGGCAGTGTTTGCTGCATGGTGCGGATGTGGTCCAGCGCGGTGCTTGAAATGTCCAGGCCAACGTAGCTCGCACAAACGGGTGCTACTCCGGCTACCAGCATTCCGGTACCACAGCCGATCTCAAGAACGTTCTGCGGCCGCAACGACAGGATAAGCTCGATAGTCTGCCCTAGCCATTCACGCATCTCAGATTCCGGAATCGGCTCCCCGGTATAACTGCTCTCCCAACCGCGGGTGTTGAAAGTAAGGTCGGTGGACACGGAATTCTGACGGTAAGCGTCTTCGTACACATTGCGCCACAGCGCCACATGTTCCTGCACATCTTCGATGTGGCCTAACGCCTCCAAGGCATCGGGCCGCGCCACCAGATAGGCTGCCAGTTGCTGCTCGCCCCGCGAGTCCGGTTGCGCCAGCACTACCGCACCTTCAAGCGCAGGATGCTGATCGAGCGCCGTCTCGATTTCGCCCAGCTCGATGCGAAATCCGCGCACTTTCACCTGATGATCCATGCGACCCAGGAATTCGATGTTGCCGTCGGGAAGCCACCGGGCCAGATCGCCAGTCCGATAGAGACGTCCCTCGCCCAGGGGATTCTGCACGAATTTAGCGTCGGTCATGTCTGGCCGGTTCAGATAACCACGCGCCAGCCCGTCGCCCGCAAGGCAAAGCTCACCAGAAACACCGGGTTGCGTCTCCCGAAGTTGGTCATCGACGATATAGACCTGCGTGTTGTCGATCGGAATTCCGATCGTAGGATTCCGATCCGCGCCCTTCTCGCAAAGAACGTAGGTGGAGTAGGTAGTGTCCTCGGACGGCCCGTATAAGTTATAAACTTTCTGCACGTGGCCCGGCCGGTAGATGTCCTGCACCAACTTGTTCTGCAGAGGTTCCCCGGCCAGGTTCACCACCCGTACGCCTTCAGGCACTCCGTCGATACCCACCAGAGCCGACATCGCCGATGGGACGGTGTTGATTAATGTCACTGCGTTCCGGGCCGGTATCGACGGCAGGGCTACAACATTCTCAGCCAAAATGACCGCGCCGCCACACGTGAGCGGCCCGAAGATTTCGAACACGGAGAGATCGAAGCAAATCGACGTCCCCGCCAGCGTCCCCACCAACTCAGCGGGGGGAAACACAGTACGCACCCAATCCAGAAATACGACAACGCTGTGGTGCTCGATCGCGACCCCCTTCGGACGGCCCGTCGAACCCGATGTATAGAGGATATAGGCGAGATTGCGCTCGCCCACCGGCGCTGTGGGGTTGGTGTCCAGACATTTCGCAATCGCGTCCCAATCCGAATCCAGGCAGACGAATTTCGCAGCGTTCTCCGGAATCCGCTCCTCCACGTCCTGCTGCGTCAGCACCAGCGGCATCGCCGCATCCTCGATCATGAATGCCAGGCGGACACGCGGGTATGCTGGATCGAGCGCAACGTAGGCGGCGCCTGCCTTCAGGATACCCAGCATCCCCACCAGCATCTCGGGTGAACGTGTCAGACACACGCCCACGAGCGCTTCCGTACCCACACCCAACGTATGTAAGTAGTGGGCGACCTGATTCGCGCGGCCGTTCAATTCCGCGTAGGTGAAGCGCTGGTCCTCAAAAACGAGCGCGGTGGCCTGCGGCGTGCGCGAGACCTGATCTTCGAACAGATGATGAATACAGCGGTCCATGCTTTACGTCTTTCTAGTTTCAAAAATCCAGACTTGCAGGTCGATCCCTGGAAATTCCTTATAACGGCCATCGAAAGGCTTGGTGGTCTCGACGTGGCGCCAGGAGCCTGCTTCAGAGAGGGCCGTCATGGTGGCTTTGAAATCACTGTCCACATAGAATTCCGGCCTCAGCGTGAACACAATGTACCCACCGGGCTTAGAGATCCGCACCAATTCCGTTAGCGAACTGCTCGGCGCATGGACCCGCGCGAAGACCCCGACCACCAATACCGCGTCGAAACTGGAGGAAGGAAGATTGAGCGGCTCACCCAAGATGCCTTGATGCAGCGCCGCGTAGCATCCTTTTCCGGCCGCCTCGCGCAACATCCCTGGCGAGAGGTCCAGGCCCTCCAGGTTGCGAAATCCGCGTGCGGCTAACAACTCTCCAGCCAAGCCCGTCCCACAGCCCGCATCGAGAACATGGGCATCCGGTCCGGCGTACCGGGCGAGTACTTCGGTGGCTTCCCGCGGACCGCCATGGTCTCCCATGTCGCTTTCGTACGAAGCGGCCCATTCGTCATAACGCGCGGCGAGTTCGGCGGTACCTCGCGCTTCAAAAACATTTTTGGCGCTCATTTTGTTGGCAGGTTGGAGACGCGACACTACTGTTCGTACACTGTTTCTGCGTGGGCCAGGTGCCGCGAGATACTTTTAGTAATTCTAAAAAGTATACCTCGCACACTCTGGATTTATATCTCTCGTCGATCTGGTAAGCCCTAATTCTTCTTAGAATGCAAAAAACGTGCCAGGCTCCACTTGGAGGGTGGTTCAACCGGGCCCGAACCTGCATTGATAGCAGTAAAGCCTTCCACCGTTGAGACACGTTCACTATCGAGAACCGCCCTCCGATTGCGAATTACTTCCATGCCAGCTCTCCAAACCTCATTCACCGAATGAAACGAAGCTTCTGACAACCTGGCCCGGTTCAGGTCTTCGACAGCACCCTGCAGTAGCGTCATCAACTCGCCCTGAACCGGCTCTAACGCAGCCAGCGAAGGGCTAATCTGGGCCTCCTCCATCAGTGCCATCGATCGTCGATTGTAGGTATCCGCGAGTTCCTTCTTAACTCGCCACGACGTGCGGCGCAGTTCCGCTATCCATAACGCGGCGAGAATGAAGGCTGCGAAGAAGAAGGTCAGTGAATCGAGATGAGCGACCACAAAGGAGGGCGGATTGGGCGTGTAGTACGACGACGCGCCGGGATGCATTACCGCGGTTAACCCGGCCACCACCCCAGGCTGGCTTATCTGGCTGACCAATGTTCGTACGGGCGCATCTTGCGTGGATATCGCGGCCGCCATTTCCTGGCGCCTTTCCATGAGAGTTTCGGTGAGCGCCCGAATGACACGGTTATCGACACCCCGCCGGGCCATCAACACGCGTACTGTGCCGATTGTCGGAACATCGGCCGCGGGAACAATGGGATCGACGGAGTAGGCCCCTTTGGGAATGGTCGCCGCCACATAGGCTGGCGTCCGGACACGTAACGCCTGGTCGATCGGAAGGATGTTAGCGTTGCCGCCGGCTACTAGTTTTGCGACTGCGCCATTGTTGATAGACCGGACCATGAAGCGGGCGTCGGCCTCGCCGCGCGCAAACGCTTGATCGGCCCTCTCCTGGTCTCCCCCAACAAACGTGAAATCGTTCTTCTTCATTCCGTGGTGGGTAGCGACGGCCAGGAACGACTGATACTGACCTCCGCTCTGCGGTAGAGCAATACGTTTACCCTTGAGGTCGGCAAATTGCGCGATCGCCGAATTCTTATGGACCAGTAATTGAAAATCTTCCTCGAACAAGCTGGCCACCGTTCGCGCACTGGAGGCCGCGGGAATGTCGGCCTGAGCGGCGGCAAGTTGGACATCTCCGCGCTCCAGCAGTTGCTGGCTTTCGGCACTCCCTATAGTTTGCCGGACATTGATCTTAATCGACGGGTAATGACGCGCCGCCACCGTTTGCAGCGCTTGCATCATCACATAGCTTTCGTCGCGTAAGCTGTCGGCGGCAATCGTGACGGTGTGCGAGCCGTTGGCATCGTAAACCATCCATAAACCTGCGCTCAGCAAAGCCAGGCTCAATAGCGCGAGGCCAATTAACACGAAGTTTTCTGTAAGTTTCTTCCTCATGGTCTTGGGCATTATTCTAGGCCTCCGAACCGGTTCCGGTCGCCCGAACATACTTATCAATCCCTTAGCCACCAGTGCCAGTAGCCCCAGAGGGATAGCAAGCAGAATTAGAAGTACAACTAAAGGCGTGGATACAGCTCCTCCACCAGCGAGTTTTCCCCCGGCGACCTTGCCGAAGGCCAAGCGCCGGTTCAACCCGCTTCTCCCTCGTTAAAGCGGAATTCCTCCTGCAGCGCACGAAGCTGGATAGACAACGGATCAATTACACTCAGTGACAAAAACCCCTCGAGCTGATGGCTGAGTGCCGCGAACTCCGGGAAGTCTTTGTCCCTGCCTAACTCCGTCCGGAGCCGGATATTTTGTGCAAACTTGATCCAAGTCTCGGTTCGCGCAATATCGTCCTGTACACCCGCCATCGCCCGTTGCTGAACCACGAAGACCATCGGGCTATCCCACATTCCCTGGCGGATCGCTTCGAGGATCTGCTGCCGCCGGTTCCGAATCGCAATGAAACGATCGGAATAAGAATTGAACTTGTCCCGAAGGGTCTCTTTCGACAGTTGCGGGGCTTCATCCAAGGCGATCTTAAGAGCATTGGCGACATCGTGTTCCTGCACCAACAAATCCCGGGACTCGGGCGCAAACCCCTTTAACGTCTTGTACAGACGCTTCGCTTCGGTAACCTCCCCAATTCTGCCCACGGGAACAATGTGGATACAGCCGGTGATGGTAAGGCTCAGTAACGGGAGCAATGCTACCCCGAGCGATCGCACCGCGGTCACTTCTCCAAACCTATATCGGGAACGTTTCCAAGAACGAGCGGAAGGCTGTCTTTGCCGCCCATCACGATCACCTTTGCATTGGGGGATTTCGCCAGTTCAAGCGTCGCTTCTATACCCTTCCATACCAAAACACTCCGCGGAATTCCCGTTACTGTATTCGCGTATTGCTGAAGACTCTTGGCTTCTATCAGCTTCCGTTCCGCTTCTCGTTGCTCCTGTTGAACACGGTAGGCGTGCGCGAGCGCGTTTTGCTCCGCTTCAGCTTTATTTTGGATTGCGTTCTGGACCTTGTCGGGAAGTTTGATGTTGAAAAGAGCGATATCTTCAATCTGCAGGTATACGCCCCCGATCAGCCTTTTTGCATCCTCGAAAATTCGATTGACTGACGCACCCGTATCGGAACTATACAGTTCCTCCGGATAGAACTGGCCAATGACACGCTGTACGGCTTCTGTGAGTTGTGGAACGATGATGGTCGTCACATACTCCGGCCCGTACCGTCGGTGCATGTAGGGCAGTATCTCGGGAATCGGGTGGAAGCGAATTTGAGCGTCCAGACGCACCTCCAGGCCATTCCTGGACAGCACGGTCATCGGCTTTACCAGGGTTTGTGTGCGGATGTTATAGAGGAACGCCTGGTCCCAGGGGGTGACAATGTGCAGACCTTCGTACCCAACCTGGTTGTGACTGGTGCCGCCGAATAAGCGATAGTACACTACCAGGGCTTCGCCAGAATGGACTGTTACGAAAATATGGTCGTGGAAAATCCAGATGAATACGCCGAGAACCAGCAAAATTAAGAAAAGCTTAACGCCGAGTTTGAGGTTTCGCCAGCGGGTACGCCAGCGCCGGACTCGAAGAGCTCGTGCTTCTTCTTTATCTAGCGCCTCCTCCTTGAGAGCGGTCTGACTCTTTTGGCCATTTTCGGTGAAGATTGAACTACTCAAGACGGACTCCCAGCCTTAGTGAGTTGCGGGTGTTGCTATTCGGAAACTTGCCGCGTACAAGTCGCTATCGATGGATCATTCATACTACTGGGATTTGTACATCGTGGTCAAGTTTGCGGCACTGAGTTTGCAGGTGGCTGTCGTGAACTGATGATCTCAACCAGGCGGGCCCCTCTTAATGTCGATGCCCTCGGCGCGCATTTGATTGGCGAGCCAGTTAGTTATGTTGGCTCAGACAAATCCGAGCCGAGAACGGAAAGTACGGGCACATCCGCACGAACATGGGACCCCAATTCGGGTCGTTTAGATAGAAGTTGTATTGGTTCACCCAGCGTTGTTTGAACTCCAGATGCGGGCTGTTATTGTCCTTGCCGGGGCTGCGGCTGGTATTCGGTCACAAACTCGAGTTCACGCCGAGATTCGCCCGGCGGCCGCATGACGATCTTGGTATGGAACGAGCCATCGTGACGATTATGCACTGGGGCGTTGTAAGGCATGGAGTACTTCGGATTTTTGGCCGTCAGCGCCTGCAGTTCGGCGTGAAGGTTCGTGACGTCGCGGGGGGTACTGACATAAAACGCATGGTGCCAGATTTCGTCATCGGAAAACAGGCTCGCCAGCCGCTGTTCGTGATCGAGGGCTGTGCCGTCCTGCCGGAACAGACCATGAAAATTCCGGTGGGTGAGCCTCGGCGCAGCCTCGATAACCGTGTTTGCAGGCCGGTGAATATCGAACAGTTCCAGCATCAGCAGACGATCGTTAACATGGAGCCAGATGCGCATGATTTCGGTATATGCGCCGACACGTTCCTGGAACATCGGCGAAGCAGGAAATCGCAGACACTCTTTGATCTGCATGTTGACGCCCAACGCCTGCCTGCTCTTTTCGATCCAGTGGCGAATTCCGTAGAGCACCAACTCCATCGGTTCGAAGATCTCGAATCCAAGGTGGTAGATGTGCTGGTTCGCGAGCCGCTGGCAGATTTCAGTGGGATTCAAGCGCGAACCACCGAAGAAGTCGTGGAGCACGGCTCGAGCCGAATTCTCCTTCACTTCAACAAGGGCGTGGGCAATCTTGTCGAGATCGAGCTTGATGGCCTGAATTAAGTGGAGCTTGCGGGAGATGTCCTTGCGTGCCAGGATCTCGCGGTGCGAGTGCAGTAGACTCGCACTCAACTCGTTGATTTCCCGAACGTAATCGAGAACGTTCATCTAGGAGGTTCCAGCACTCCGGGCTTGAGAGCGACTCGACGCGATTACCGCGGCCAGCGATCGCAGATTCGCGAAAGCGTTCATATTTAGCTGGTCCTCTCCGAACTCGATGCCGAACGATTCCTCACTCAAAGTGATCAGCTCAACGATGGCGAGCGAGTCGAGTTTGAGTCCTTCTTCGAGGAGCGGGGCATCCGGATCAATGTCGTCGATCTTGAGATTCATATCCAACTTGTCGGCGACCAGATGCTTAAGTCGTTCTAGAGTGTTATCCATTTACCGTCTCCTCTTCATGTGCAGAATCACTTTAGCGATACGCGATGAGTGCGACCAATTGCTGCCGGTCTATTTTTCCTGTCGGAAGTAAAGGCAACGAGGGCGTCACGTGGATCTCGTCCGGAATCGCATAATGCGGCAATAGTTCAAAGCATCGTGCGCGGAGTTGCGCGCCATCGACGGAATCGCCGGGACGGGGAACGCAGAACGCAGCGATCCTTGGCCCTTGCTTATCTTCTTTGCCCGCAACAACAACCACCGTGCTGATCGCGTCCAGTTGTTCCATTACGCGCTCGATATCGGAAAGCAAAACGAGGTAACCCCTTCGATTCACGCTCGCGTCCGCGCGTCCGGTGACGACTATGGAGCCGTCCGTCTGGCGTACCGCTGTATCGCCGGTGCGGTACCAACCGGCCGGCGAGGCCTGTTCAATCCATTCCCCGTTCTCATCGATATATCCTTCGAATCCGTACGGATGCCTGCAATAGAGTTGTGTGCCCTTTTGTTCGGGCTCTGCGCTTGCAAGTGGATCCAGCCGCAGGTTTACGCCATCCAAAGGCCGCCCGATGGTAGTTGCGCGAAGCTCGATATTGTCGCTGGGGTCGCACGCCGAAATAGCGCCCATTTCCGTGCTGCCGTATTGATTGATTAAACGCCCGCCAACGAAGGGGTCGAAAGCCCGGAAGAGTTCTTCGGTGATCCGCTGGCCCGAGGTCACGAACACTTCATATTGAGTTCGCGGCGTCTTGTACCCGGCTTTCAACATTTCGCAAACGGCAGGTGTCGCAAACACAATCGTGGGCTGAAAGCGCTTTTCGCGATCCAGGTATTTGAGAAGATTCGTACGCTCCTGAAGGTCGATCGACGCCCCTGTCAGGATGGCCGGGAGAAATTCAGCGCCAAAGCCGTACATGTGGGCGACCGGTACCGGAATGGCCGCCCTGCTTTGTGCGCTGAACCCATACTTACGGGCGACGTTGCGCGCATTCCCAATCAGCCGGTCGTGCGTATGAGCCACGATCTTGGACACGCCCATGCTGCCCGAAGTTCGCAGGTACAGTCTTCCGCGATCGACAGGGCGCCCATTGTAGCCGGGATTAAGCTCTTTTCGCAGATAGGCCCTTGGTGCAAACGCATCCCGTGTTGGGGCGTTCTGCGAGACGACTAATCGATAGTCACAGAAGTTCGGCGCCGGTTTTAAGTCTGTACCGCCCTGCGCGGGGGGAATTAGCACAAAGCTGGTGCCGTTCTTCATCAGCGCCAAACACAAAAGAGCCCCAGCGAGAGTGTTAGGACATTCGACAATAGGGCACGACGGCTGGCCGGTGCCGCCTTCGTCGAGTAATTGAACGATTTGTTCAATAAAGCCCGGAATCTCGGTATAAGTGCAAGTGAAGGCCCCGTCCGTAACGAAACTAGCGCTGGTAGAGGCAGCGGCGGTAATCCCCTCCAGAGCTGTGGCGAACGGCGAGTGTCCCATTAGCGAGTGTTAATCAGATCGGCATCGGGCGCACTACGGAGTGCAATGGTGCCGGCGGAGCCGCTTTATGCTCGATTACGTATTCAGAATTATAACCGAGGTTAGTCCGCTCTCCAAGTCGTGAGTTAAGCCTTACTATCGCCTGGCGCTTATCGTTTGGCGCTTATCGTTTGCACGGCGTGAGTGCGTTTCAGCGGTGACGCCGGCGCCAGCATCAACGTATTCCAGAATCCTCACAGTATGGGGCAAGTCATCATTCTTGGTTCGTCAGAAAAAATCGTGGGTGGATTCGGGTTCGAGTAGCTTGCCAAGTGAATGATACAGGGCGAGTTCGAGGCAGCGGAAGGTTCGAAACCCGTAGGATTTTCTCATAGTGACTTTGGCCTTGTTGTTCAGGCCCTCCACGACACCGCTGGAAAACAGCTTTTGAGCACGAAAGTAGTTGAGGATCAGTCCGCGATGCTCGCGCATGGAGCGAGCAATTTTCTTCATGGGCTCGATGCGGGAGCGCATGACCTGACGGCACCATTGGTCAAGAAACTTGCCGGCCCATGTGGGTGAGGTGTAATCCCAGAGTTGCTGAAAGGCTTCCTTAAGAAGGTAGGCGCGGACGGTCTGTAGGTTATAGCGGAGCAGATCGCGCAGGCGGAAGCGCTGTTCGATCTTCAGGTTTTCCTCGCGCTTGAGCAAAAGCCAACGTGACTTCTTTAGCACGGGCGTCAAACCTTCGCGCGCCATGCGGCGCGATTCTCCGGCACGGACTTCATCGAGAGCCTTGTTCATTTTCGCCACGATATGGAAGCGATCGAGGATATGGAGCGCTTCGGAGCACTTCTCGCGGATGACCTTCAGATAGGGCTCCCACATATCGGAACAGACGAAGCAAATCTTCGAAGCCACTTCGTCGCCGATGACTTTGAAGAATCCCTGAAAGGATTCAATCGTTCTTTCCTTGCCCACCCAGAGCAGACGGGTTACCGCGAGGTCGATCTGATAGACGAGCGTCAGGTACTTGTGCGTGCTGGCGTACTGAATCTCATCGACTCCGATGGCGTCGATCTGGCCGAACACCCGGTGCTCCAGCCCGAAGGTGACGACGTGTTCGACGGCGTCGAAAACCTTTTCCCATGAAGTGCGGAACGACTCCGCCGTTTCCTTCCAGGACAGCTTGCGCGCCCAGCGGGCCAGAAACAACACGTACGCGCGGGTCAATGTGCGCTTGCCGTCGCCCCACGGAACCTCCTCGACGACGACCGCTTCGCAACGGCGGCAATCGACGCGCCGCATCGAGTAAAGCAGAAAAACCAAAAAACCCCAGAAAGGAATGAACTCGAACCGGCGCTCGGCGAGTTGGTCGTATCCAGGGGCGGCCTGATGGCAGCGCGAACAGATTGCGGTCGAACCCTTGCGGCCGCACAGCGATCTCGATGCTCTTGTGATCGGAACTGAAACGGGCCTGGTGATACACGAATCCCGGGAAGCGGTGACAGCGGTTTAAAATCGTGATGAGCTGTAGCATGAAGTGGAAATGGATGACGGCGAGAACGACCAGGATAAACCGCGCCGCCACTCGGCCACGTCATGACCTGGAACACTACTGCCGCGATCTGAACGGCTGGCCCCGTTCCTGGATGGGGCTGGAAAAAGATGTGTCGCCGGGCGAGCAACTGGTAGCGTTGTTCCGCCCGTTCCTTGAGCGTTTGGCCGCCTCCACTCTGTCTCCGAAGACGATCCAAAAACACGTGGACAACATCTGGGTGCTGGATACGCGCATCGAGAAGCGTTTCACGCTGCCGAAGCTCAAGATCGGTCTCTTC
>CASBQM010000819.1 GCA_949127645.1 Synechococcales cyanobacterium PMM_0036 | reverse complement strand
GGCACAACCAAACCAACCCTGTCCAGATAAGTAAGCTTATTTGAAGTAAGCCCAGACAGTGATATGGCTTCCCGACGAGTAAACCCAGTGTCCATAGTAAAAGGCATTGATCCTAAGCTCTATGGTAATTCAGTTGCTATCAATTGGCTTCAGTAGAAAATATAGTATTTGATTAATGATCTTCAGATCTGTTTTTGCAGACATTCCTTGAAAAATGATCCAAAATTGACTCTTTTTCAAACATTGCAGGTAAGATCTGATCTATTCCAAATTCAGGAGAGATCACCATCACTGTACACCTGTTAGCGGGTCTAGCTCAACTTCATCAACCTGTCTGGCAGATTAGATTGCTGCCTGAGACTGGGACAGGATTCCTGTAAGCCCGCCTTTTAATTGAGGATTGGTCTTAGATTAGAGCATCCGTGCAGGTGGCAAAACCCGCTAGTTAAGCATTTTGAGTGGTTTGGACTTCAGAGAAGAGGAGGATCAAGTTGTGCTCTAGAAAATGAAATTACGGAAGCTTTGGTTAAAAATGCCAAAACCCCAACTGGTAGTAACAGCAGGGGTTCAAAACTGGCAGATTTAGCTAACTTTGCGGGCTAGGAGACTAACTTTGATGCTTTGACCGAGCGCGAATGTTAGATCGCCTAGTTTGTCATGTCTATATTTTAGAGTCTTTGATCGTAGCTGACAAGACTCCAATTTTTGCATGGCTTTATCCCGCGCTTTACGGGATGGAGTAACTGGTTGCTCACGGTTTTGCATGCGCCTCGTGATGCATAGCCCTTAGTTGCTCTGTCTCTGAATCACTAATCAGGGATTAAGTCTTCATGCTGACGTTTAAGCACCGACAAGAGTTTCAAGCCAGCGCAATTGCCCCAGCTCTGGCAACCCTCAACTTCCAATCTACCGACGACAACTGGCTCATCCGTCAATGGCTCAACTGGAAAGCCACCGAGCGGTGGAAGCAATGCCCCTTCGCCTCTGGCTGGTACTGCCACACCCTTGACCCAAAAACTGGAGAACCCCGCAGTTGGGGACCCTTTAAACCAGACGACCCGCTAATTGACACTAGCAAAGGTAGAGCCCGCAAGTACGAGCATCCGGCTGGCTATGAAACCCTGTCCATTCTCTTGGATGTAGACCAGAGCAGTTGGGAGTCGATCGCCCGTCGTTACCGGGTGCCCATTACCCCTTTGATGCTGCGCTTGCGGGATCGCTCAACTGCGCCTCACTTCTGGGAATGGGTCTGGATCTACAACCTGCCGATTATCATCTGCGAGGGAGCCAAGAAGGCAGCAGCTCTGCTGAGTGCTGGCTATGTCGCAATTGCTCTCCCTGGAGTCTGGAATGGTCGCAAGAAGCGGCATGGCAAACAACCCGAACACCTAATTCCTGACCTGCAACACTTTGCCACCCCAGGGCGTGAGATCTACTTCTGCTTTGACTACGACACCAACCGCAAAACCCGGCAGCAGGTGAGTCATGCCTTGGTGCGCACCGGCAATCTATTGGAAGCCGCAGGTTGCACGGTTAAGGTGATTCGCTTGCCGGGATCTGAGAAGGGAGTCGATGACTTCATTATGGCGAGAGGCGCAGAAGCCTTTGACCAGATCTACCTCGATGCCATCTCACTCCAGTCCTATGAGCGTCACCGTCAGCATGGACTGATGGGCTATGAACTCACCTACCCGATCGCCATTGACCTGAAGCAGCAATACCTGTTGCAACCTGCGGCACTAAATCAAGCGGGAATGCCATTGCCCACCGCGGGCGTGGTTACTCTGCTCTCAGACATGGGCACCGGCAAAACGGAGCTATTGAGGCAGATCAAGCAAGACCATCCTGAAGCCCGTATCCTCAACCTGGGACATCGTATTGCCCTGCTTCGTAACCTAGCCACTCGACTGGGCACCGCCATCTACTCTGACCATGGCTGGAACATGTGGCATGAGCAGTGGCTATCGCTGACGGCAGATTCCTTGCACAAGCTCAAGACCGAGGGCAACACCTACGACTACATCTTCCTCGATGAGTGTGAACAGTTCATTGCCCACCTCCTTTGGCTCTAGCACCTGCAAAGAGCATCGTCACATCATCCTACAATCGCTCAAGCACTTCATCTACTCTGCCAAGTGCGTGGTGCTAAGTGACGCGCATCTATCGGATGTGTCGCTCAAGTTCATCCTAGCTATGCGCCCTGACCCCACTGAGCTACCCTTTGTCATCCGCAATCGCTATCAGAATGGCGATCGTCGGGTCTTTTGGTACGAGGGCAAGGATCGCTCTGGGATTGTGAGACAAATCAAGGCTTCCCTATTCCTGGGCGATCGGGTGATTGTCGCCTGTGATGGTCTGGAGTTCTCAAAAGATCTGTATGAGGCATTACAAACGCTATTCCCCCGGAAGCGGATGGTCTGCATTAACTCTGAGAACTCTAACGAAGCAGGGATGCGATCGCTGATTGAAAACATCAATGAGCCTAGAAAGCTAGAGGGCATCGATTGCCTGATCTATTCTCCTTCGGTCAACACCGGAGTCAGCATCGATAACCCTCACTTCGATAAAGTGTTTGGCGTGTTTGTCGGCGGGTCTCTAGCGGGGACAGACTGTATTCAAGCGTTGAACCGCTATCGCCTTAAGGTTGATTGGCATGTTTGGGTGGGGGCAAACCCAATTGGGGGTTATCGTCCCACAAACGCCGATCGCATTCAACACAATAAGCTTCAGGAGAATGACCTCTGTGGATTCTTGCTCCAGATTGTCGTGGGCAGCGGAGAGAAGACG
>CASBQM010000818.1 GCA_949127645.1 Synechococcales cyanobacterium PMM_0036 | reverse complement strand
TCTCAACTGGTTTTCGATCGGATACTCATTGCTGGCTCCACGCACGACTCCGATTTTTAGCTCAGGAGGGCTAAGCACGTGATCTTTTTTCACCAAAAACTGTGTGCCCGTGCGGAAATAGCCGACTGAGAACTCAGCACGAAGACCGCGACCCGCAGTGATGCTGGTAGAACCACAGGCAATATCAATTTCCTTTTTTTCTAGCTTAGAAGCCCAATCTGCAACATTCGTTTCGACTAGACTGAGCTGTACAGGACGCTGAAGCTGGTCTTGCAGCCCTGCCTGAATCAAATGCAGCAAATCGATCGAGAAGCCAATCCAGTTGCCCTGAGCATCAACATAGGCGAAGGGCGGAGCGTCGGTTCGGGTTCCGGCGGTGAGAATGCCCGATCGCCCCACTTTTTCTAAAATCGTCTCTACGCGATCGCTTGTGCGGTCGCTTGTGCCGCTCGTGCCCACACTAGGCTGAGCATTGACCGCGAGTGCCAGCGCAAACCACAGGCTGATGAGAGCGATCGCCACTCGTCGCAGCATAACTTCTCTAACCCCTAGCGAATGGGATCATGCACGGTCACTAACTTGGTGCCGTCTGGAAAGGTTGCTTCTACCTGAACCTCATGCACCATTTCGGGAATGCCCTCCATGACATCGGTGCGGCTCAGTAGAGTCGTGCCGTGGGTCATCAGATCGGCAACGGTGCGCCCTTCTCTAGCTCCTTCAAGAATAGACGCAGAAATATAGGCGATCGCCTCAGGGTAGTTGAGCTTCAGACCTCTCTCTTTACGACGTTCTGCCAACAGCGCTGCCGTAAAAATTAACAGCTTATCTTTTTCTTGAGGAGTCAGTTGCATAGTTGGGGCTTAGCTTTTGCCAGGACAATTGCGATCGGTTGAGCAGGAGTTATTGGATAATACCTCAAGTACGCAAAATTTTAGGCATTCTGAAATAGGCTGTCAGGTACTCAATACTGTGGATGAACTGAACTGTGGATGAACTGAACTGTGAATAAACTGATCGTCCTATGCCGCTGAATCGCCGTCAGTTTTTGCTATTGGGTGGAGCTGTCGGCGGGTTGGGCTTATCTGTTGTGGCTCAGAGATGGGCAGCAGGTCAAAGCTCACAGGCTTCTAGTTTAGAGGCTCCTAGCTCCATTGATTTGAATGAATATAGCAGTCCATCTAGCCAAATGTCTGCTCCGGCTACCCCGAGTCCAGCCCTAGCAGATGCCGCGATCGCCGATTCCATTAATCCACCTAGAGGGGACGTGCGGATTGTCGTCATTAGCGACCTAAACAGTCAATATGGCTCTACTGATTATGAAGTAGAGGTAGACAGCGCGATCGCTCGAATTCCGTCTTGGCAGCCTGACTTGGTGCTGTGTGGCGGCGACATGGTTGCCGGACAGCAGCCCTCGCTGACGCGATCGCAGATTGAAGCCATGTGGGCAGCTTTTGATCGTCATGTCAGCGCTCCCTTGCGTCTCGCCAAAATTCCCTACGGCTTTACCTTAGGCAATCATGATGCCTCCTCGGCTCAGTCAATCAACGGCGGCTTGCTGTTTGGCACCGAGCGCGATTTAGCAAACGCCTACTGGAATCAGCCCCAGCATGATCCGGGTTTGAGCTTTGTCGATCGCGCCAAGTTTCCTTTCTACTACACCTTCCAGCAAAAAGATATTTTCTTTTTAGTCTGGGATGCTTCTAGCGCCCAGATTCCGGCTGACCAGTTGGCTTGGGCAGAGCAGAGCTTATCAAGTCCGGCAGCAAAGGCGGCAAAGCTGCGAATTGTGGTGGGGCATCTGCCGCTTTACGGCATCACGGTCGGGCGAGATGATCCGGGTGAGTATCTAGAGAACGCGGAGGGACTGCGATCGCTCCTAGAGCGCCACCAGGTGCATACCTATGTCAGCGGACATGACCACGCCTACTACCCAGGGCACAAAGGTCAGCTTGAGCTGCTGCACTGTGGCATCTTAGGGTCTGGTGTGCGTCCACTTCTCAATGGCGACCTGCCTCCCCGCAAAACTTTGACGATTGTTGATATTGATTCAAAAGCCGCCCAAACGCGCTACACCACGCTTGACGCTTCAACGATGAAGCTAGTAAACCAGCAAGAGTTGCCCAAGCTGATTGCTTCACCTAGCGGCAAAGTGCTACGCCGAGATCTAGCTTGGGAGGATTTGACTCCAGAAGAGCAAGCCATAGAATATGTGCCGAGAGGCTAGAGGTCTGCTTCACGGCTATGGTTTGGTAAAATTCAGGTGTCTCGCCCCAGCCCTTAACTCCCTAGGGAGGTTTTTTATGGCAGTTAACACGCAACAGCTCACTCGCTACAAAAAAGAAGGACGATTAATCACTGTTTTGACCGCCTGGGACTATTTGATTGCACAGGCGATCGATCAGGCAGGAGTCGATGTGATTATGGTAGGCGATTCTTTAGCCATGGTTGCCTTAGGCTACGACACAACTATTCCGCTAACGCTAGATGAGATGATTCATCACGCTAAAGCCGTACGGCGGGGCGTAAAAGCGGCGCTGCTCGTGGTCGATCTGCCGTTCATGACCTATCAGGAAAGTCCGGAACAGGCAATGCGATCGGCAGGTCGCGTGCTTAAAGAAACGGGCGCACAGGCGGTCAAGCTAGAGGGCGGCTATCCCGCAATGGTGCAGACTGTGGCACGGCTAATAAAGGCTGGCATTCCGGTCATGGGGCACGTAGGTTTAACACCCCAGTCTGTCCATCAGTTTGGCGGCTTTCGTCAGCAGGGCAAATCATCAAAATCCGGAGAGCGCATTTTGCAGGAGGCGATCGCCCTAGAGCAAGCTGGAGCTTTTGCGATCGTGCTTGAACATATCCCAGAGGATCTGGCGCTGCGCATCTCTCAAAAACTAATCATCCCGACAATTGGCATTGGGGCAGGTGCCCATTGTGACGGGCAGGTGTTGGTGACAGCAGATTTGCTGGGCTTGTCCGGTTGGAGTCCGCCTTTTGCCAAAGCATACGTTAACTTGCGAGAAACGATCGCTCAGGCAGCTCAGGCTTTTTGCACCGAGGTACGAGAACATCAGTTTCCTGAGTCAGATGCCAAAAATTAGGT
>CASBQM010000817.1 GCA_949127645.1 Synechococcales cyanobacterium PMM_0036 | reverse complement strand
GCTCAAAGAAGACAAGACTATCGGCAAATTGAAGCTTTATTTTCTATCTTTTCCCTGCTCAAGCTCAATCATCCCCTGCCCTCGATGCGCGAGTGGGCGATTTCTCCCGATTTGGGTGCTTTAATCATTTCTTTAGTCCAAGAGTACAAGCCCAAGCTGGTCGTGGAGGCTAGCAGCGGCATCTCGACGCTGATTGTTGCCTATTGCTTGCAGCAAATTGGCGAAGGCAGCGTTGTTTCCTTAGAGCATGAAGCGCAGTTTGCCGATCTCTCTAGAGATCAGGTTGCGCGTCATAGCCTCCAGACCATTGCCAAAGTGATTCATGCGCCTCTGGTGCCTGTGACGATCGCCGATCAGACTTGGCAATGGTATGACATTGCACCTCATCAAGCCATCTTGCAGCCGATCGATCTGCTGATTATTGACGGACCGCCCGGAGATTTGCAGCACCAGTCTCGTTATCCAGCTCTGCCAATGCTGTTTGATGCCCTGAGCGAGGATGCAATCGTGGTGCTGGATGACGGCGATCGCGCCGATGAACAGGCGATCATCACCCGCTGGCAGCAAGACTTTCCGGGTATCCAGGTGCAGCGGGTTGCCAATGAAAAAGGTGCCTTTGTCCTACGCGTGAGGAAAAGCCTATGATGACCTCTACTCCTCCAACGTTGAGTGTTGCCTTGGCAGTGCATAATGGCGATCGCTACCTGCCTACCTGTTTAGACAGCATCCTCAGTCAGACCTTTACGGACTTTGAATTTCTGATCATAGACGATGGGTCTAGCGATCGCGCTCTGCAAATCCTCCGGCACTACGCTGCTCAGGATCAGCGGATTAAGCTGGTCAGCCGAGAAAATCGCGGCATTGCCAAAACCCGTAACGAGCTGTTGGCAATGGCAACCGGAGAATTTGTCGCCGTTATGGATGGCGATGATGTGGCAATGGGCGATCGCTTTGCCCGTCAGGTGGAGTTTTTGCGTACCCATTCGGAAGTCGTGTGTGTGGGCAGCGCTGTCAACTGGATCGATCCCCAGGGGCGCTATCTAGGGCATTGCCCGATGCCCGAATCGGATGACGAAATTCAGCAATTGCTTCTGGGGGGGATTTCTTTGCTGCACCATCCCTGCACCCTGGCGAGACGAGAGGCGCTGATGCAAGCGGGCGGCTATAACGAGTCGATGGTTGCCTCTGTGGATCTGGATTTGTGGCTGCGGTTGGGGGAGTTAGGCAAGCTGGCGAATTTGCCTGAGGTGCTGCTGCACTATCGACTACATCCGCGATCGATCACCAACGCCCAGCAACAGCGCCAGACTGATGATGCCCTCCAAGCCTGTCAGCGGGCATGGCAGCGGCGCGGCATTCAGGGAGAGTTTGTTCGCAAACCTGCCGATCATCTGCATCAGTCAGACTTTTGGCTGCGGTGCGGCTGGCTGGGCTTCAATGACGGATTGCGAGACGTGGCGCGTCGTTGCGGTCTCCAGGCGATCGCCCTTCAGCCTCTTCTACCCGCCGCCTGGAAGCTCTTAGCCTGTGCCCTGCTCAAGCCTCTGCCACCCCGGCTACAGTCCAATAAGTCTCTACAGCCAACGCCATGAAGCCGCCCACGATATCCGTCTTGATGCCCGTATACAATGGCGATCGCTATCTGACCGAAGCGATCGAGAGCATTCTGGCGCAGACGTTCACGGACTTTGAATTTTTGATTATCGATGATGGCTCCACGGATCGATCGCTTCAAATTCTGCGGCGTTATGCGGCACAAGACGATCGGATCCGGCTGATCAGCCGCGAGAACCGAGGACTGATTGCTACTCTGAATCAAATGCTGGAGCTTGCCCAAGGCGAGTTTTTGGCACGGATGGATGCAGATGATATTGCCATGGGCGATCGCTTTTCTGCACAGGTTGCTTTTCTACGGCAGCAGCCCGACTGCGTATGCGTGGGCGGAGCCTATGTGCTAATTGATGCCCAAAGTCGCCCAGTGCTGCATTTAGCAATGCCGGAAGCCAATAGTGAAATTCAGCAGGCGATTTTGTCAGGACGCACCATTATTAACCACCCTTGCGCCATGATCCGTCGTCAATCGCTTAAGGCGATCGGCGGATATGATGCGGCAATGGTGGCTGTTGAAGATCTGGATATGCTGCTGCGGTTAGGGGAGGTGGGACAACTGGCAAATCTGAAACAGACCGTGCTGAAATATCGCTTTCACAGGCAGTCCATTAGCGCCAAACGCAGTGAATTTCAGCATCAGATGGCGCAGGAAGCCTGTCGTCGGGCATGGCAACGGCGCGGCGTTACGGGACAGTTTTCGGCAGAAATGCCTTGGTACCGCCCAGGACGCGATCGCCCCTCTCGTCAATCTTTTTTCCATCGCTATGGCTGGTGGGCATTTAACAGCGGCTTACGCGGCACGGCGGCAAGTTCGGCGCTGAGGGCGATTGCCGTGCAACCTGTCAATCTTGAAAGCTGGAAACTGCTTTTCTGCGCCCTGATCAAACCTGTGCTTAGTCCGCATTCATCCTGATTTGCATCATGAGTGTTCCTACCCTTTCTGTTCTCATGCCCGTCTACAATGCCGAACGCTTTTTGGCTGAGGCGGTTGAAAGCATTCTTAGCCAAACTTTTCATGACTTTGAGTTTCTGGTCGTTGACGATGGCTCTAGCGATCGATCGCTCGCCATTCTCCAACACTATGCGGCTCAAGATGATCGGATTCGGCTGATCAGCCGAGAGAACACCGGATACGTCGAGGCGCTGAACGAAATGGTGCGCCTTTCCCAAGGCGAATTTTTAGCGCGAATGGATGCAGATGATATCGCCATGGGCGATCGCTTTCGCCTTCAGGTGGCGCGGATGAGGCAAGATCCAGACCTGGTTTGTCTAGGGGGAGCGCATGGCATGATCGACGCAAAGGGGCGCTGGCTCACCTGCCTAGCCATGCCAGAACAAAATGAGGATATTCAAAAGCTAGCCCTGGCAGGACACACGCCCATCAATCACCCCTGCGCCATGATGCGGCGATCGGCAGTGCTACGGGTGGGTGCCTATGATGCCAACCTTGTCCCTTGCGAGGACTTAGACTTGTG
>CASBQM010000816.1 GCA_949127645.1 Synechococcales cyanobacterium PMM_0036 | reverse complement strand
GCCTCTACCTGCGCCAAATGCCGTGGCTCCAGCCATGCGCTAATTGTAAACAGGCTAGAGTCGCGTTGCAGTGAGAAGCCGCTGCCGATATCCTGCACTAGCTGCCGCTCTTCTCGCAGTTCTCGCACGAGGCGCGACGTACGCCCTCCAGCCAGCAGCACCGAAAGCAGATCTAGCCCGTAGGCAGTCCGCATATCTTCGACTCCAGGTGCCGTCCAAGCCATCAGCAGTCGGGCTTGCTCCAAGCGCGGCAGAGATAGCTCCTGTCGGCGAATGTCTGTCATCGGCGGCTCTGCCCAGATTGTAGGACGAGGACAGACGGCAGGTGAACTAAAGCTAAAAGATTTTTCTACCTCTTCCAATACTGATTCCCAAGCCACATCCCCTACCACCACCACCGTCATATTTTCGGGCTGATAGTGAGCACGATGGAAGCAACGCATTTCTTCGGGCGATCGCGCCATCAAAGCTTCGGAATCACCCAAGATCGGACGACCGTAAGGATGCCGTCGATAGACGTTTTCCATCAAAGCCTGAAAGCCCAGCCCATCGGGGTCATCTTGGGACTGACGAATTTCTTCTAAAACCACCTCGCGCTCTAGCCTAAATTCTTCGTCTGGGATGGCGGCATTCACTAGCAGATCGGCGAGGCAGGGCAGCGTTTCGGGTAGATCGGCAGCCGCCGTGTTGATGTTGTAGTGGGCATAGTCATAGCTTGTGGCGGCATTCGTCACCCCCCCGCGATTTTCAATGATCTGATCAAACTTGCCGGGCGGCAGGCGATCGGTTCCCTTAAAAATCATGTGTTCGAGAAAATGCGCCATACCCGACCAGGCATCCGGCTCGGCGATCGCCCCTGCACGCACCCATACATCCACTACCACTGCGGGTGAAGCGGGCACCCGTTGATAAATCAGCGTCAGCCCATTAGCCAATCGGTATTCATGGGCAGAGAAATCATTAGATTGGGAAAAGTCAGCTTTGAGAAGTGCTATCAACTCGCCTCAATGTTTTGAATGAAGATTTGATATTCGTATAATCCTAACCCGTTCTGAACCATTCGGGCGAGATTGCGGTAAACGTCTAAGACAGGGTGCAAATTGTTCTCAACCGTTTAGTTTAGGGAGCGTCTAGTTTAGGGAACGTTAAGCGCATCTCATGATTCAAGTCGCCATGAAACCCAATCGCTATGAAACCCAATCGCTATGAAACCCAATCGCTATGAAACCCAATCGCTATGAAACACTCTTGCCTTAGGTTCGTCGGCTGGGTTGCACAGTCTGCCAACCCGCCTGACAACCTGTCTGTCAAACTTGTGTTGATGGCGATCGCCACCTGTCTGATTGCCATCCTAATGAGCTGTACCCAACAGCCGCAGGCTCCCATGCGCGTCGGTGCAGTCGTTTGGTCAGGCTATGAGCCTCTCTTTTTAGCGCGGGACTTAGGCTACTACCCCAACCATTTGATTAAACTGCAAGACTATCCCTCTGCCACAGAAACGACTCAAGCCCTCCGCAATGGCGATATTGAAGCGGCTGCACTGACGATGGATGAGGCGCTGCTGCTGGCTGAAACCAATCCGGATATCCAGGCAGTACTCGTCATTGATTTCTCCAACGGGGCTGATGTATTGAGGGCACGACCCGAAATTCCAACGCTACAGGCACTCAAAGGGCAGAAGATTGGCGTTGAATCCAGTGCGTTAGGTGGCTACATTTTGACCCGTGTTTTAGACAAAGCTGGACTGCTGCTTAGCGATGTTCAGATTGTGCCTTTAGGCGTTTCAGAGCATGAGCAAGCCTTCAATCAAGGTGTGGTGGATGCAGTCGTTACGTTTGAACCTGTGCGATCGAACTTACTCAAATTTGGAGCAAAAGTCTTATTTGACAGCTCAAAAATTCCAGGTGAAGTGGTGGATGTGCTAGTGACTCGTCAAGATCTGCTAAAAACTCACAAAGCCACGATGGAAAAACTGATTCAAGGCTGGTTCCGGGCGCTAGATTACCGCAAACAGCATCCTGAAGATGCCGATCGCCGTATGGCACAGCGAGAGCAAGTCATCCCAGAACAATTTACTGAGTCTCTGAAGCTGCTTCAAATCCCAGATCTGCGAACTAATCTCACCCTACTGGGTCAACCAGATGCTTCGTTGCTTAAAAAAACAGAGCAGCTAGGTAAATTCATGATTAGTAAAAAGCTTTTGAAACAGCTTCCATCCCTTGAGCAATTGTTGAACGATGAATTTGTCAAATCTGTTGAGTAGTGGTCTGTTGAGTAGTAGTGGAACCCTTTGCGATCTCCTGAGACAATTTAAGGTACAAGCTCAACAGCTTCAAAGGGCGCTGCAAGAGTTAAGACAAACGCAAGCTCAGCTCATTCAAACTGAGAAAATGTCGAGTCTGGGAAAAATGGTGGCGGGTGTTGCCCATGAAATTAACAATCCAGTGAACTTCATTCATGGAAATCTCCAGTTTGCGAATCAATACGCGATCGAACTGCTTGATCTGATTTATTTGTATCAAAGCTGCTATCCTCGACCCACACCTGCGATTCAAAACAAAATTGACACGCTCGATCTAGATTTTCTGACTCAAGACTTCAAGAAAAGCTTGCAATCCATGGAGGTAGGTACGGCACGAATTCGAGAAATTGTATTAGGTCTGCGAAACTTCTCGCGCTTAGATGAAGCGGAATGTTAAGGAGGTAAATATTCACGACGGATTAGACAGCACGCTGCTGATTTTGCAGCATCGCTTGAAGCTAGGCAATCGCTGTCCTCATATTGAAATCATTAGAAATTACGGCGATCTTCCCCTCGTCAAATGCTATCCTGGACAGCTCAATCAGGTTTTTATGAATATTCTGGCAAATGCGATCGATGCGCTAGAAGGAAATGCGATGAGGGCAAGTTTGACCGGGCAAGTAAACCCCGCACCCAGAATTCAAATCTGTACCGATCGAATTCAATCAAATCGGATTAAAGTCTCAATTTCAGACAACGGGCTAGGAATTTTGGAAACCACTAAAGCCAAACTCTTTGATCCATTTTTTACGACAAAACCTGTTGGCAAAGAGACAGGCTTAGGATTGTCAATCAGCCATCAAATTGTGACAGAACGACACCAAGGCAAACTGTATTTTCAGTCTGAGCCAGGAAAGGATACAGAATTTGTAGTTGAAATTCCGGTGCATGATGCGAACTAAGATTTGCTCGATCGGGTAGGGCAAACCTGTAAAAACTGACCCCCATACCCTTCCCCAATTGCGGTATCGTGGTTAACAGGAGCCGATCGCCAATCCCCTTACCCGCATGACCTCTGTACTGCCCGATTTCCCCCAGCCTCCAGATCATAAGATTGGTCATCAAAAGGCTAAAGCGCTGAAACCCAATAGCCGCCGTCCTGCCAAAGAATTGTGCAGCGAGTGCGGGCTGTGCGATACCTACTACGTTCATTACGTAAAGGAAGCCTGTGCCTTTCTCAACCAGCAGATTCCAGAGCTAGAGGAGCAGACCCACGGGCGTAGCCGCGACTTGACGAGCGAAGACGACTGGTACTTTGGCGTGAGCCAGACCATGATGGCGGCGCGTAAAACAGAGCCGATCGCCGGAGCGCAATGGACAGGCATCGTCAGCTCGATCGCTATCGAAATGCTGAATCGCGGTCTGGTAGAAGGGGTTGTGTGCGTCCAAAATACCGAGGACGATCGCTTTCAGCCCATGCCGATTATTGCCCGCACTCCAGAGGAAATTTTGGCGGCACGGGTCAACAAGCCCACTCTCTCACCTAATCTGTCGGTACTAGAAGAGATTGAGCGATCGGGCTTAAAGCGTCTGCTGGTGATTGGCGTAGGCTGTCAAATTCAGGCGCTTCGAGCGGTTGAGAAAGAGCTGGGACTAGAAAAGCTCTATGTTTTGGGAACCCCCTGTGTCGATAACGTCACCCGTGCAGGACTACAAAAGTTTCTAGACACTACCAGCCGATCGCCCTCCACGGTCGTTCACTACGAATTCATGCAGGACTTTCGGGTGCATTTTAAGCATGAAGACGGCTCGACTGAAACAGTGCCATTTTTTGGGCTGAAAACAAACCAGCTTAAGGATGTGTTTGCACCTTCCTGTATGAGCTGTTTTGACTACGTGAATTCCCTTGCTGATCTCGTCGTGGGATACATGGGCGCACCCTTTGGCTGGCAGTGGATTGTTGTAAGAAACGATCGCGGTCAGGAAATGCTGGATCTGGCGATGGATCAGATTGAAACCCAGGCGGTGATGTCGAAGGGCGATCGCAAAAATGCTGTGCAGCAAAGCATTCCCGCTTATGACAAAGGGATGACCTTGCCCATGTGGTTAGCTCAACTCATAGGCGTAGTCGTCGAAAAAATTGGTCCTAAAGGCTTAGAGTATGCCCGCTTCTCGATCGATTCTCACTTCACTCGTAACTACCTGTACGTCAAGCGGCACTATCCAGAGAAGCTAGAGGCGCATGTGCCGGAGTATGCCAAGCACATTGTCGGACAGTACAAATTGCCGGAGTGATTTTTAACCAACCTTCTAACGTAATACGAGTCCTTGAGGAGCTAGGTATTTGCCTGGATTAAAAGCGGCATAATTGTTTTCGCTCACCAGATGCCTATAATCCCTGCAACTTAATCGATCAGATTGGGACGTTCTGGCTCAGCAACCATGTTAATTCAGCAACTATGCTAGATGACCAAGTAACTTCGCTACGTTTTTGGAACTATGCCATTCTTTTGCTTGCTCCTTACGTAGGCTGCTTTATTCTTTCGCTGAACCTTAAATAAGTCAATAGCCTCGAACAAGCTACTCAACTTTGCATATCCATAATTACGTGGATCGAAAGATGCCTGATTTGCTATATGTCCCCCAATTTCCGCTAAGTTTGACCAACCATCATCATCTAAAGTACTAGAAATAGC
Source organism: Synechococcales cyanobacterium PMM_0036 (assembly GCA_949127645.1). Taxonomy (GTDB): domain Bacteria; phylum Cyanobacteriota; class Cyanobacteriia; order Elainellales; family Elainellaceae; genus Drouetiella. Next base: position 4,661 of record CASBQM010000816.1, on the reverse strand, counting down.
GCCTCTCAATAAACTGATTAATTTGGTGTCTTGATTCAGCTCTTTACCAGTCTTTTTAACGCTTGTAGAAACTTTGGAAGTCTCCTCTGAATTTACCGATTGATCAATTGTTTCTAGATATAAAAATGTTGAACACGCGTAGACAAAGGGTAAAGGTGTTTTCTTCTCACCAAATCCATAGACTTTCAAGCCATTTGTCAGAATCCGCAGTACTAAAGGCGTAAAGTCGCAATCGCTCGATACAACTGCAAAAGCATCCAACTGTTGTGTGTACAGTAAATCCATTGCATCAATAATCATGGCGGCATCAGTAGCATTTTTGCCCTTCGTATAGTCGAACTGCTGGACAGGACGAATAGCGTGTTCATGTAAACACTCCTCCCAAGCTTTCAAAGCAGGACTTTTCCAGTTTCCGTAAGCTTTACGGATATTGGCAACTCCATACTTTGCAGTTTCAGACACGATCGCCTCAATTTTTGATGCAGGAGCGTTATCTGCATCAATCAGCAGCGCAATTTTCAATTCCGATTGCCGCATATTTCTCCAGGTATGCTGGTTACTCTAAATTCTGAACTCTGGCAGATACTCTTCAAGTATTCCCTAATCGATGAGTTGCCCATCTGTCCTTTCAATTTGGAGCAGCAGCGTCCGGGGCAGGAGCCAGTAGTTGCAATAGCTCTGCTTCAGAGAGTTGTGAAATGCCTAGAGCCTCTGCCTTGGCAAGCTTAGATCCGGCATCTTCGCCGACCACGAGATAGTTTGTTTTAGCGCTAATAGAGTTAGTGATTTTGCCACCTGCCTCTTGAATCAAGGCTTTAGCTTCATCTCTTGTCAAAGTAGGTAATGTTCCCGTTACGACGAAGGTTTTACCTGCGATCGCCCCATTCACCGCCTTCACTAATCTTGCCTCACCCGCTAGCTGCACACCCGCCGATCGCAACCGTTCGATCAATGACTGGTTTGCCGGAACTCGAAACCAATCATGCACCGATTGAGCGATTTCTTGACCGATGCCGAACACAGTGGCGATCGCGCTAGTTTCGGCATTGCCTAGCGCTTCTACGGTCGGGAAAGAGTCCGTCAAGGTCTGGGCGTTGACGCTGCCCACATGACGAATGCCTAGCCCGTATAGCACTCGTGACCAGGGTTGGATTCTGGATTGGGCGATCGCCTCCACTAAATTCTGCGCCGATTTCTTGCCCATTCGCTCTACGGTGAGGAGCTGATCTTCGGTCAAGTTATAGAGATCGGCAACGGTGTGGAGCAAGCCGCGATCGACAAACTGCTGTACCCACTTTTCGCCCAAGCCATTGATATCCATGGCATCGCGGCTTGCCCAATGGCTTAGCGCCCCCCGCAGAATTGCCGGACAGGAGATATTGATGCAGCGCGTCACAGATTCTCCTTCTGGACGAGATAGCGGCTGGCTGCACTCTGGGCAATCAGTCGGCATCCGGTACGGCACGGTATTGGGGGGGCGGAGTTCGCTCAGCACCCGCACCACTTCAGGAATGATTTCTCCGGCTTTACGAATGATCACCGTGTCGTGAATCCGAATATCTAGCTCGGCAATGCGATCGGCGTTGTGTAGGGTTGCCCGTGAAACGGTCGTTCCGGCAAGCTGCACGGGTCGCATTTCGGCAAGGGGGGTAACGGCTCCGGTGCGCCCCACATTGACGCTAATGTTTTCCACCACGGTGGGAGCTTCTTCTGCCGGATATTTGAGGGCGATCGCCCAACGGGGAGCCTTCTGGGTAAAGCCTAGCTGTTCCTGAAGGGCAAAATCGTTGAGTTTCACCACCACGCCATCGGTCATGTAGGGCAGCTTTAGGCGCTCGGTTGACCAGCGATCGTAATATTTGCCTACCTCCTCCAGCGAAGCGCAGAGTTTGCGATTGGGATTGACCCGAAAGCCCATAGCTTGAAGCTGCTCCAGCGACTGCCACTGGCTAATGAAATTCTGATTTCCTGGCACTTGCTCTGGAATTTGCAGCGTATAGGCAAAAAAGTCGAGCCGTCGCTTAGCAACAATTTTGGCATCCAACTGGCGTAGCGTTCCGGCGGCAGCATTCCGGGGATTGGCAAACAGCGTCTCTCCTGATTGCTGGCGATCGCGGTTAATCTGCTCAAACACCTCTAAACTGAGGAACGCCTCACCTCGCACCTCGACAATCGGCGGCGGATTCTCTAGGTTCAGGCGTAGGGGAATCGATCGAATGGTGCGGATGTTTTGGGTCACGTCTTCGCCTGTCGTGCCATCGCCACGGGTTGCGCCCCGCACCAGCAGACCGTTCTCATAGGTTAGCGCTAAGGCATTGCCGTCAATCTTGAGTTCGCAGACATACTCAAAATCTTCGGCTTGCGGAGCCACACGCTGCCATCGCCCCTGCCAGTTGGCAAGTTCTGCCCGATTAAAGGCGTTTTCCAAGCTGTAGAGCGGAATATTATGTTTGATAGAGGCAAACCGCGTGGCAGGTCTTTCGCCAACTCGCTGTGTAGGGCTGTCGGCGCTGACAAACTGCGGATACTGAGCCTCCAAATCGAGAAGCTCACGGTAAAGCTGATCGTAGACTGCATCCGCCATGTCGGGCGCATCTAAGACATAGTAGGCATAGCTAGCTTTTTGCAGCAGCGATCGCAGTTCTTCAATGCGAAGCTTAGCGGTGGATTCGTCCATGGCGCAGGGGATGATGAAGAGGATTCTGTGTTCAGATTAGATTATGCCGTTTATCTACGCTCGTACCATTCGGTTTCAAGATACGGATGCTGCCGGGGTGGTGTATTTTGCTAACGTGCTGTCCATGTGTCATGAGGCATATGAGGCTTCGCTAGCAGCTTCGGGAATTGACTTGAAGCAATTTTTTGGGAAGGGGGCGATCGCTATTCCCATCGTTCATGCCAGTGCAGACTTTCGGCAGCCGATGTTTTGCGGCGATCAGCATTCTATCCACCTGACTCCGACTCAGCTCAGCCCTAGCAAATTCTCAATTCAGTACGCCATCTTCGCGGCGGAGTCAACGCAACAGGTTTGTCAAGCTGCGACTATTCATATTGCTATTCAGGCGCAGAAGAGAATCCGAACCGCTTTGCCACCTGAAATGGACAAATGGCTGCAAGACTGGAGCGCACCTGAGAAATCCCTGAACTAATTTACCCATCAAACCCTGACATTTCAGTGAGCTGAATCCGTTCAGCGCTGAGGCAAGTTTTCTATATTGGGTATAGTGGTTTGAATCGTCAACATATTCAACATAATAAAGAGCTAAACCGCCTTAAAAATCTTTCAAGCATTCTCCAAACGCTGTAGTCTATTGCCATTCAGAGGGGTATTTTAATGAGTCCAGAAACTTTAGTTGCAGAAGCCACAGCAACCTTAATGCCTACAGCGCCCGTAGCGCCTGTGGCATACGATACCGCTGATTTCGATCAGTATGTCATGTCTACCTATGGACGGTATGCCCTGACGCTAGAGCGCGGAGCAGGCTGTTGCGTGTGGGATACAGAGGGACGCGCCTATCTTGACTTTGTGGCGGGTATCGCTACCTGTACGCTAGGTCATGCCCATCCGGTCATGGTAGATGCGGTGACGCAGCAAATTCAAAAGCTGCACCACGTCTCTAATTTGTACTACACCCAGGAGCAGGGCGACCTGGCAAAGTGGCTGATTGAACATTCCTGTGCCGATCGCGCCTTCTTTTGCAATTCTGGGGCAGAGGCTAACGAGGGAGCCATCAAGCTCGCTCGCAAGTATGCCCATACCGTGCGCGGCATTGAGCATCCCATCATCATTACAGCCCATGCCAGCTTCCATGGGCGCACCTTGGCAACGATTACCGCCACTGGACAACCCAAATATCAGAAGAACTTTGACCCACTGATGCCCGGTTTCCACTATGTCCCCTACAACGACATCGCGGCACTGGAAGAGGCGATCGCCATTCTCGACGGTAATGATAACCAGGTTGCCGCAATCATGATGGAAGCGCTGCAAGGCGAGGGCGGCGTGCGTCCCGGCGACGTGACCTACTTCAAGCGCATCCGTGAGATCTGCGACGAGAAGGGCATTCTGCTGATTTTGGATGAAGTTCAGGTGGGCATGGGGCGCACGGGACAGTATTGGGGCTACGAAAATCTGGGGATTGAGCCAGACATTTTCACCTCTGCCAAAGGGCTAGGCGGCGGTATTCCCATTGGCGCGATGCTGTGCAAGTCTTTCTGCGACATTTTCCAGCCCGGAGATCATGCCAGTACCTTTGGCGGCAATCCCTTTGCGACGGGCGTAGCGCTGGCGGTTTGCCAAACCCTAGAGCGGGAAAATATTTTGGACAACGTGCGGGCGCGGGGCAAGCAGCTACAGGAAGGGCTAAAGGCGATCGCCCACAAGTTTCCGGGCACGATCGCCGAGGTGCGCGGCTGGGGCTTGATTAACGGCTTAGTGCTAGAGCCTGAGATTGACCTGACTTCTAGCGACATTGTTAAAGCTGCAATGGCGCAGGGCGTACTGCTGGTTCCGGCAGGTCCTAAAGTCGTCCGCTTTGTGCCACCGCTGATTGTCAGCGCGGCTGAAGTGGATGAGGTGCTGAAGGCGATCGAGACGGCGATGAAGGCGATCGCGTAAGGCTGTTGCAGTGGGGAGGCTGTTGCAGTCTAGAGGATCGATG
>CASBQM010000815.1 GCA_949127645.1 Synechococcales cyanobacterium PMM_0036 | reverse complement strand
CTCGTGGGCAAACAACTAGCAAATACTCAACGAAACCTTAGCCTGACTACAGAACGGCTTGCAGCTTATTCGTAATCAAAGGCTACACGAAAGCCCGTAGCTTCTCTGAAACTAGAGGCTAACGCAAAAATAGCAGAAAACCCTGCAAATATTATGAGACTCATAAAACCACTGGCATGAGCGGGGGCACATGACTGGGTAGGATGCATCGGCACAGGGCTGTAGCGAAAGATGCAGAGCTGTAGCGAAAAACTTTGAGGCACCTTCTGATTTTGCAAGCAGCCAATAAATTCATGATGGTTGAACAATTTAGATATGTCTGAAAATGCCACTCAAGATGAAAATAGTCTAGGATCAACCGACTCAGCTATCGCAATTAAACCTTGAGTTGGCTCTCTTGTGAATAGGGATCTCATTTCAGAGTTTAAAGAGTAGATAAAGATAGACTACTGGAACTCGTATACTATTCTAGCGAAACTGAAGAAACTTTGGGAATTTCTCGCAGTTTATCGATATTACAGCCGTTCTACTGGAGTTTTATGCTACTGCACCTAAGTACCTGGCTAGAAGTGGAAGATTACCTCAGCCGATCGCAGGGCTTAATCATCCCCATTGGCTCGACAGAGCAGCATGGACCCACCGGACTAATTGGCACAGATGCCATCTGTGCAGAGGCGATCGCGCGGGGCATTGGCGAAGTGACTCAGGCGATCGTTGCGCCGACCATTAATGTAGGCATGGCGTTACACCACACTGCATTCCCCGGCAGCATGAGCCTTCGACCTAGCACGCTGATACTGGTAGTCCGCGATTCTTTAATCAGCTTAGCCAGGGCCGGATTCACGAAGTTTTTCTTTGTCAACGGTCACGGCGGCAACATTGCGACGCTGAAAGCCGCTTTTTCGGAGACTTACTTGGATTTAGCCAACTTGAACCTGCCCCAGAGCGATCGCGTCCAGTGTCGGCTGGCAAACTGGTTCATGTGCGGTTCGGTCTATGGGTTGGCAAAGACTCTGTATGGCGATCAGGAAGGCTCTCACGCTACGCCCAGCGAAGTGGCTCTCACCCAGTATCTCTACCCGGAATCCATCAAACGAGTGCCGTTAGATCCTCAGGTGGCTTCAGGACAACCGATCTATGGGGCGATCGATTTTCGGCGGCGATACCCAGATGGTCGCATGGGTTCCAACCCTGCTTTAGCGACTCCAGAGCATGGCAAGCAGTTCTATGACTTGGCGGTGAAAGAACTCAGCGAGAGCTACTTAAAGTTTTTGGGCGAAGATTAGGCTGATTCTGATGAGCCTGATTCTGATGAGCCTGGAGGCGTAGCGATCGCGTCTTTAGCCTTCGCTCTCTCCTCTTTTTTCTTGCGATCGGCTTTCAGAATGTCATCCAAGACAATCCTAGCCTGCGTGATTTTCTCTAGGTTGCCACGATACAGCTCCAGGTCTTTCTGGGCTTTGTCGGGGGATAGCTTCAGGATCTCGCCAAGAGTTTGCAGGGCTTCGTTGCGCCGCTTCTCATCCTTGACCAAATCTGGATCGGTTGTTTCTAGCAGCGTATATAGACCGATCGCTGAGAGACGGCTGTACTTATACTTGGGATTGCTGGCGATCGTCTGCAAGATGTTTAGCAGTAAGCCGCCTTCGCTCTCCTCAAGATGACGCACCTTCGCCAGAAAATCTCCTGAGGTAAAAGCTGCTGCCTCAGACCGCATTTGCTCAGCATCCTGTCGATATCGCTGCGAATCAGACTGCAAAGACTGACACAAGGCGCTGAAGATGGAAGTCAAATCTTCTTCGGGTCGGTAGCCCTGCATAAAGCGATCGAACGCTGTGACTACACCCAGGGCATAGATGGGGTCGTAGCTAAAGTCCGCATTGACGGAAAGCAAGTGCATCTCTACCATCAATTCATCTACCACCCGCCGATAAATGGAGTTAATAGGGCGAGTGTGCAGGTTGTAGAAGGCTCTCTTGGTGTCGGAAACGGTGCGGACAGTACTCACTAGACGTTCTTAAAGATAATTCAATTCCATTATCCCACATGGGAGCAGGATTGGAAATTAAGCCCTTGGGACTCTAGACAACTTTTGCTGCTGAGTTTTGAATTTTGAGGTGATACTAGCTAATGCTGGGAATAGATTTCCTGACGCGCCTCTATTCTTTGAAGCCACTCTCTCTGAAACCCTGTTATGGCTTACGAACCGCTACACCATAAGTACCGTCCGCAAACCTTTGCTGAATTGGTGGGGCAAGAGGCGATCGCCTCCACGCTGACAAATGCCCTGCGGCAGCAAAAAATTGCGCCTGCCTACCTATTTACCGGAGCCAGGGGCACAGGAAAAACCTCTAGCGCCCGGATTTTGGCGAAGTCGCTGAATTGCCTGAACAGCGCGGTGCCCACCGAAAAGCCTTGCGGGATATGTGACGTGTGTCGATCGATCGCCAATGGATCGGCGCTAGACGTGGTTGAAATTGATGCTGCCAGCAACACAGGCGTTGACAATATTCGGGAACTTATTGAGCGATCGCAGTTTGCCCCAGTGCAAGCCCGCTTTAAGGTTTATGTGGTTGACGAGTGTCATATGCTCAGCACTGCGGCGTTTAACGCCCTGCTGAAGACTTTGGAAGAGCCGCCCGATCGCGTCGTTTTTGTCCTTGCCACGACCGATCCGCAGAAGGTGCTGCCCACCATTATTTCCCGGTGTCAGCGGTTTGACTTTCGCCGTATTCCCCTAGACGCAATGGTGCAGCATCTCAACCACATTGCGGCAAAAGAAGCGATCGCCATTACGCCCGAAGCGATTCAGCTCGTGGGGCAGATTTCTCAGGGCGGCTTGCGCGATGCCGAGAGTCTGCTAGATCAGTTGAGCCTGTTGGAAGGAGAGGTGAGCAGCGATCGCGTTTGGGATTTGGTGGGAGCCGTGCCGGAGCGAGATTTGCTGGCATTGGCACAAGCGATCGCCCAAGACGACTCTACGGCGGTGATTGATCAGGCGCGTCATCTCATGGATCGGGGGCGCGAACCCTTGACCGTGTTACAAAATCTTGCCAGTTTCTACCGAGATCTGCTGATTGCCAAAGCCACGCCCGATCGCCTAGACCTAGTTGCCATTACGCCGCCGACTTGGGCAGAGGCATGTCAGTTTGTGCAGGGGCTAGATATTCGTACGATTCTTGGAGGACAGCAGCGCCTTAGAGAAAGCGAAGTTCAGGTGAAGAACACAACACAGCCTCGCCTCTGGCTAGAAGTGACTTTAATGGGGCTGCTGCCTTCAGCATTACCTTTAGCCCTACCTCAGAGCAGCGGTCTAACCCATCAATCTCGTCCAGCAATGGGGCAATCTAATGGGGTAAGCCTAAAACCGTCGGCTTCTAAAGCAATTGCTCTTCCAAGCCCTATCCCTCTCCACAACGGAACGACAGATCTACCGACTCTATCGGCGGATTCTGTACCAGCGGATTCTGTATCGGCGGATTCCGGAAATGGCGGCGCTGTCGAATTGCCTCAGCCTTCTCATGACGAACCTCAGCTCCTGCCTCAGCTTGAATCGATCGCCCTCACCTCTCCCAAACCGGAAAAACCTCCGGCACTGGATCTGATTCAGGCTTGGGATCAGTTAATTGCCAATTTGCAACCACCGGGTACCCAAATGCTATTGCGCCAACAGGGGCATTTGATTGCATTTGATGGACATCAGGCTCGGGTGGGCTTTAAGTCTCAGCAGCTCTTTAAGATGGCGATCGAGCGGGTGCCCAATATGGAGGCAGCGTTTGAAAAGATCTATGGTCACAGGGTCAGGGTTGTTCCGGAAGTCATGATAGTCAGTGGTAATCAACCCAGCAGCCAATCCAGCAACGGCAAGTCTGGAAGCGACAAGTCCGACGGTAATCCTTCTATTGTGGCGCGATCGCCTCAGCCCATCGTCAAAGAATCTTCACCTGAATTCAATGCTGCTCCTCAAAGTGCAACACCGTCTAGAGAACAAGGCGATCGGGCGATACCTGAAAAGCCAGCTTTGACCCAGAATGTATCGCCCTCTCCGCCTTCTGCCGCCTCTTCACCCTCAGAAGCTTGGCAGCAAGAGGATGAAGTCAATAGAGCAGCAAAAAGCGTTGCTCAAATGTTTAACGGGCAGATTGTTGACTTAGAAGAGAGTTTGCAGCCGGTCACAGAGGCGGTGCTGCCTACTCCAGCCGACGTAGTTGAGCCTGAGGTAGATGCGGATGATGATGACGATGATGTGCCGTTCTAAATTACGCTTCAGTGGCGCTCTAGCTATACTCCGGTGGCATTACACTCCGGTGGCAAAGCGAATTTTGAGGTAATCTTCCTCCATTCTTGCGCCCGAAGGTTGCAGAGCCGCTAGAGCCTGGGGCAGCACCAAATTACGGCGGTGATTGCCGATGCGAATGTTTAGCTCGTCTCCGGTTTTGGTTAGCTCTACTTTGTCTTTAGCAATGCCGGGTAGGTAAACCTCTAGGCTGTAGGCGTTTGGCTCTTGTACCACGCGGAGCGTCGTTTCTTTGTAGTAAACTTGCGCCGGATCTTCGTCGGCGTAGAGGGTTTCTTTGAGGCGATCGAGAGCCGCCAGACCGCACATTTCCTCTGAGTAAAGCGGGACTTCTTTGACAGGCAGAGGATGGAAGTTGTCGTGAATTTCCTGGCGGTACTGCTGCTGGTTTTCTTTCCAGCGGCGGAAAAACGGATCGGTGACTTCATCGGGAATGATGCGATTGGCGATCACCATGTCGGTCGCTACGTTGTAGAGGCTGAGGTAAGCATGGGCGCGCAGCGATTCTTTGATCACCAT
>CASBQM010000814.1 GCA_949127645.1 Synechococcales cyanobacterium PMM_0036 | reverse complement strand
TCTATAGGCAGAGGTGTTGCTCCGTCTGGACGGGAAGCCTTCGGTGCTAGCGCCATCCGGACTAGCCGATCTAGAGAAGGGACGATCGCTACGTTCCCGACGTTGCTTCAGCTTAGGCTGGTCTGCGGAATCTTGACGATTGCGCGACGGCTGATCCTCGCGGCTACCGTAGCGTTTGCCCCGTATAGGCTGATCTGAGTCGTAACGATTGCGCGTAGGCTGGTCGTTGCTTTCCCGATTGCCTTCAGGGTTACCGTAGCGTTTCACCCTGATCGGTCTAGACTGATTGCCGTCCTGATTAGAGTAGCGTCTGGGTTTGGGTGATTGAGTCTCATCAACCTCCCTTTCCCTGGACGTATAGCCACCTTCTCTAGGAGCATAGCGCTGTTTCCCAGAGGTATTTCTCTGAGGTCGAGCGGGTCGCTCGGATTGAGAGTCTGAAGTTCGATTTCCCTCAAATTTAGTCGAACCCTTAGCAGGACGACTCACTCTTTTGGGTGCGCCCTGCGATCGCCCAGACGTATTAGAGTTCCGAGGTTTAGCCGCCATAATGTCTTTCTCCTAAATTTGATGCTAAAAACTTTGTCGTACTTTGAAAATCTGGCTTAATGCCTATGCATATCGCTCCTGCCGTTTGCCAAAGCCTGGAAATCTTTAGAAGGCACAACAAACGGCCGTAATCATTTTTAGACCAGTAACCACCTTTAGACCAGTATCAACATTTCAGCCGACTGTTGCCTTGAGTCAACCCGAATATCAGAAGCGACGAGAAGACCCATGCACTAATGACTGAAATTCCATAGCCGAAACTTAAAATTTACGAAGGACAGCAGGTTCACTGCCGGACTCAACTCATAAAAGACTGAACTCTAGAAGTATTATCTTATCGGTTTAGTTTAAAGCTTGTCGTGCTAAAGCTGGCGATCGCCCATTCAGCTCTAACGTAGACTATTTCTCACTTCCCTGAAGAAATTAGTTAACAATCGCCTGCTGACTCAAGATATGCCGAAGAAGCTCAGCCAGTCTCTCTGAATCAGTTAAATACAAATACCCAAGCAATGCCTCCAAACTCGTCGCCTGTCGATAAATCTCTGGATCTAAGCGCTTCGGTCCTCTGGGGGAGGCATTACGACCTCGCTTAAGAACCTCTCTCTCTTGATCCGTTAAGTAAGGCTGAAGCAACCTCAGGTAATTTGCTTGCGCCTCGGCTCTAACCTCAGCAACCACCTGATCATGATAGAGCTGTATTCGCTTAGGAGGCAGCAGATGATGTAGCCTAACGTGCAGCTCATATACAGCATCCCCCAAGTAGGCAAAGGCTGCGGGCGAAACTTGCCTCAGTATAGACTCAGACGCTCTCGAAAAACTCTCAGGCTGTAGACAAGTTTCCAAATTTCGATCTTCTGCATCGTGAATTAGATCAGGCAAAAGATTATCCATCAAAGCCCCGGAGTTGCTCTCCTCCTAGAAAATTTATTGAAAATTTTACCTGCCAAAATATTGCGGCTCTGATTGAGCAAGTAAACCCGTCCAATCAAGCCTTTCCAATCAAGCCTTTTTGAGATTCTCCAAGGCAACGTTCACCGATTCTTGAAGCGATAAAAATTTGTCTAAACGAACAAGCTTGACCGTTTGGGTCACACGAGGATTAGTTACAATTTGTAAAGAACCTGCTGCGCCTTGGACTTTTTTGACGAGTTGCACTAGAGCGCCTAGTCCAGAGCTGTCTACGAAATCTATCTGAGAGAGATCAAGAATCAAGTTCTTGGGACCTTCCTCAATGTGCTTTTCCAAAATTTTGCGAAATGTAGGCTCAGAAAAGGCATCTAATAAGCCTGCGAGGCGAAAGAGTTGGCAGTTATCTCTAACTTCGCGGGTGCCTCTTAAACTAACGGTTAAGGGAAGTGAATCAGGAATAAATTCCTCCTGGCTGGACGTTTCGTAGCCGCATAACTATTATCCGAGGTTTAAGTATAGGGCAGGGTGAAGGGGAATGCAAGCTGCTTTTGATTAGGCTATTAGTCGCCCTGTGGGTGGTCTTGCCAGAGACCCGTGGTTTGGCGCAAGCTAAGATGCCCTCCGTTGCCCAGAATTAAGTGATCTAGGACAGGGATACCTAATAACCGTCCACCCTCTAATAGCTGACGGGTCAGAGCTATATCTTCGGCGCTAGCTTCCAGATTCCCTGACGGATGGTTGTGCGCAATAATGACTCGAACGGCTCCATGCCGGACAACAGCTCTGAAAATGTCTCTAGGATGGGCGATCGTTTCTGTAGCGGTGCCCATGCTAAGAACTTCAGTTCCCATCAGCCGATGCTTGACATCTAGCAGCAAGACCGCAAAACGCTCGTTGGGTTGCCACATTAAATCATGGCTAAACGCGGCGGCAGCGATGGCGGGATCGTCCACAATAGTGCGATCGAGCGGACGGGAACACAGCACCCGCTTGCCCAACTCGATCGCCGCCAGAATAGTCGTGGCTTTCGCGTTACCAATGCCGTGAATCTCAGTTAGTTCTGGGATACTGATGTCTCGCAAAGCCGCCAGGGGATCGCGCTGATGGGCACTCAAAACATTTAAGATATGTTGCCCCAGACCGATCGCCGATAGTTTTCCGGCTCCTTGCCCGGTACCCAGCAAGATAGCAATCAGCTCTGGAGTTGCCAAAACTTTAGCGCCATGGGTAATCAGGCGTTCGCGGGGTCGATCGGTCGTGGGGATATCAGAAATCCTGACGCTATAGGTCATGATAAATTCAGCGGTTCAAAGGGTGCCAACTTCAGTAATCCCAAAATTTCGGCACTTTCCACTTCCTAACGCCCATACTTTCCGCTCTCAGTGGTACACTCATCTGTGCGAAGAATGGGTTTTGCAGACAGCCACGAGACTCAGACAGCCATGAGACTAGAGTTTGTTCCAGTTGAAGAGTTTTATTTTGCGCTGACGTTAGCGGTCAAAACGCTGGATGAGACGCTTGATCCAACGTTGGTAGAGAAAGCGCGATCGCATCTCCAGGAAAAATTGGGGCAGCCTTCCACAGTTGCACCCGGGAAGCAAAATACATTTAACTATGTGTTTCGCGTCCAGGATTACGATAATAGTCCTGCCCCTCAGCTCATTCTTTCGGTTTCAGATTGGCAAGATAAACTGAGGCTTAGCAGCGACTACGGCTGGATGCTAGACCCGGAGCGCAAGCCGAAGCGCACCGATCGCTTTGATCAGCGCGAAGCCTTTGCTCAAGAGGTGCGATCGCATCTTAAAGATCAGATGGGTCTTGCCTTTGACTAGGGCAAGATGTGAGCCTTAGCTGGTGAACCTTAACGGGTAAGCCTTAAGTAATAAATTGATGACCGACCCTCTGTTTCGCATCGAAAATTTATGCGTTGCCTATCCGCACCAAGAGGTCAGGAGTGCCTATGGGGACGCGATCGCGCCCACAAGCTGGGCGGTAGACGGGGTTTCGATCGATCTAGCGGCGGGAGAACGTCTGGGTCTAGTAGGCGAATCGGGCTGTGGCAAATCGACGTTGGGGCGTGCCGCCATGCGCCTGATGTCTGCCTCTACCCAAATCGAGGGAAAGGTTTGGTTTAAGGGTGAGTCGGTGTTTGACTTTTCGCCAGAGCAGCTCCGGCGGTTTCGGGGTGAAGCGGTGGCGCTGATTTTTCAAGACCCAATGACCCGCCTCGATCCGCTAATGACAATCGGCGAACATTGCGTTGAAACCCTGCGTGCCCATGAGCCTCAGTCTCGCCAAAAGGCAAAAGACCGGGCGATCGCCACCCTAGAAGCCGTCAAGATCCCGGCAAATCGATGGTCACAGTTTCCCCATGAGTTTAGCGGCGGGATGCGGCAACGGGTGGCGATCGCCTTGGCGCTGCTGCTCAATCCCAAGCTGATTGTTGCCGATGAGCCAACGACGAGTTTAGATGTCACTGTTTCAGCCCAAATCTTGCAGGAGCTAACTCGGCTTTGCCAAGAGCGGCAGATGGGCTTGCTGCTGATTTCTCACGATCTAGCGATGGTGGGAGAATATTGCGATCGCATTGCCGTAATGTATGGCGGCAAAGTCGTGGAAATAGGAGCAACTCAGACGGTGTTTGCCCAGCCGCAGCATGACTACACAAAATCTCTCCTAAAGTCGGCTCTGCATCTTCAGTCAGGGGGTGAACAGTCTCAGCTAGGGAAGGTTGAAAAAGCCTCGGCGATCGCGCCGCTGCTCAGAATTGAAAACCTCCACCAGCACTACACGCTAGAACAAAACTTTGCGGCAAGGCTGCTATCACAGGGGTTAAAGCCAGGATCAAAGCAGAGCGATCGCACCATTAAAGCCGTGGATGGCATCACGCTCGATCTCTACCCTGGGGAGATTTTGGGACTGGTCGGCGAGTCGGGCTGCGGCAAAAGTACGCTGTCTCGGACTTTACTGCATCTCATCCGCCCAACTTCAGGGAAGGTTGAGTTTTTGGGACAAGACTTGACTCATCTCTCGCATCAGGCGCTTCGCCAGCAGCGTCGGCAGATGCAAATGGTGTTTCAAGATCCCCATGCTTGCCTTAATCCGCTGATGACCGTAGGTA
>CASBQM010000813.1 GCA_949127645.1 Synechococcales cyanobacterium PMM_0036 | reverse complement strand
CTTATATACATTGAGGATCATTTTGATTGTTCTTCTAACTGTCAAGCTCCTCAGGCGATTTAAATAACATGGGGAATGATTTCACATGACATTTAGTAAGCTAGCTTCCACGCAGTCGGAGTAAAAATAACGTTTCACTCACTGAATCATTTTCCTTTATAAAGCTAAATTTTAGTGACCTTGAGTGACATTGAGACATTTGTCTCGAATGATCTCGGAAACTATTCATCCAAAATTCAAATAAAAAATATCAAAATCAAGCTCCAACAATCACGGAAGTTCTGTAAACAAAAAAAATAAAGAAAATGATAAAGATAATTTGTAAATTAATTAACAGTAAGAACAATATTAACAACTATTCAAAACACATGGAAAAAGACATGTTGTTAGGATACAACATAAAGTATAATTAGATTCCAATGACCAGGGGACGAAAAATAACGAAAACGCATGCATGTGTTTGTTGGCTATATTTTTCTCGCAAACCAATGGAATCCTTTCTCGTTATCCTGGCTTTGTTAATGGTGAAACGAAAACAGTTTACGTCGAATTCTTCAAATCAACGAAAGCGTCAGAAACGCCAACAGAAGAACCGACAACTTGGAAAATGCCACGAAAGCGCAACAAAAATTCCAAAACACCACACACAAAAATCAAAACCTCTTGAAGAGGTCATCAGTGTCGACGATTGCAGTGAAAATTATCGAACGGAATGCGATGATGAAACCCATGATGAACTCAACGATCACATGACGGACCAGAATTCAGAAACGGGTACAACAATTTCAGAAGTTGACGGAGAAGACTCATTATCGGAATTTAACGACGAAAGTCGAAGCAGCGCGTCGTACGACAGTATGACCGACCATTCTGACATAGAAGAAGGGATTTTGACCGGGAAAAAGGTAAATTCAGAAAAAATGGTCTAATCTGAAACGTTAAAATCAAACCTTTAAAAAGTTATAAGTACCATGTTTTAAGAGAAAAAACTGAAATTGTTAATTGTAATTCTTTACACATCAGTTAAAACAAGAAAAAACTGAAATTGTTAATTGTGATTCTTTACACATCAGTTAAAACAAATTGGCCAATTTGTTAAACTTTGACTTTGTTCGTTTATTTGATTTCACGTTACAAAAAGTTGTAAATAAATTATTTTACAGTTGGAATGGGTGGTATGTGATCGGTGTGGGGCAACACGATTGAGCTCGGAAAGTGCTGGATTTTGTTGCGGAAAAGGACACAAGGAGCCTATGCCACTGATTTCCATGCCAAAGATTCCCATTGAACTGATGAATCTTTATGAAGAGAGCAAAGAAATAAGAAACCATGCCAGAATGTACAACAACATATTTTCCTTCTCTGCACTTGGGACGACGGGATCATTTCAACAACCACAAAGACCATCCAACTTGATATTGCATGGGCGAACTTATCATTTTTTGCCAAACGGTAACAAAACAAATGGCTAAAACAATTAAAAATAAGTTAAAATTGAATGAATGAATTAATTGAAATAATTTGAATGTACTGAAAGAAACTGAACGAAAAAAATGTATGAAATAAATGAGACAAATGAATAAAAAAAAAGAATCAAATGAATAAAAAGAATAAAATGATTAAAACGGATGCAATGAACGAAACTAATGCAAAAAATGAAAAAAATGAAAATGAAATGAACGAAATGGATGAAATAAATGGAATGGATGGAAGTTCAGCTCTGACCGCGATGAATGAAATGAAAGAAATGAATGAAATGAATGAAAAGATTGAAATGAGTGGAATGAACGAAATGAATAAGATGAATGAAATGAACGGGATAAATGAAATGAGTAAAATGAATAAAATGAAAGACATGAAAAATGAATGAAATGACTAAAATGAATGAAATGAATGAAATGAATGAAATGAATGAAATGAATGAAATGAATGAAATGAATGAAATAAATGAAATAAATGAAATAAATGAAATAAATGAAATAAATGGAAAGAATGAAATGAATCAATCAATGAATCAATTCATTCATTACATTCGTTTCATTCATTTCTTTCATGTACAGTAACGACGAGGACCATCAACAATCATCAAAACCAAAAAAGACGGTGAAGAAAAATATCTTCAGCAGCGATGACGACGATCAACCAAAACAAAACACAAAAAAGATGGTCAAACAAGAAAAAATCAGCAGTGACGACGAACAACATCTACAATCAAAACAGAAGACTCCGAAGAAAGACGACAAAAAAACACCGCTGATTAATCTTCCGTGCGAAGACATTACGGAAATCGACAGTGACGACACTGGCAAGCAGAACAAAGGAAAACGTAAACGCCGGTACAAAAAACGAAAATAAAGGTAAGTTATATTATAAACAATTAACAGAACATATGTTTTACAAATAAACATAAATAATGAATTAGAAAAATTCAAAATAAATTTAAATGAAGATTATTACATAAAAATTAATTAAATTTTTCTTACAACTCTTGCAGGAAAAACGACAACAAAGAACAAACAAGGAAGGAACAACAAACGCCAGCCAACAACACAACAAAGACTTGGCCAACTTCTAATAATTTTCATCCTTCTTCTAAATAAAGAAAAAACCATTACAATTAATTACAGACAAAAAACTAAATAATTAATAACAAGAAAAAACCACTGTCGAATCGACCATTCGTTCAATCTTTCATCTTCATAAACCTAACCAAGCCACGCGAGGCGACAGCCGAGCTGGGGCTTGTTTTGTATATTTTTCGTCTTGACTTTGGTAGCTATTGACATGGGCTGTCTGTCTTGCAAGTACTTAAAAAGGTAGATCTCACGTGTCAGCAGCCATCAGTCGGATGTTTTTCAAAGAATATCCAAGCGTTGTTACAGAGTCGATGCATAATTAGCAGATACCGGGTGCAGTAGATTATTGTCAACTAGTGTTGCGGTTATGGGACATTAAGAACCTGATCGCCAATTTCAGGCCATGAATTTTGAGGAACCGTCACTTGTCAAATGTGCGTTCATTGCAGGAAGGACAGTGAT